>DATDIC010000191.1:0-6200 GCA_036521275.1 Acetobacteraceae bacterium | reverse complement strand
CCCCGCTTCCAAGCCTTCGACACGAGCTTCCTCGCCGGCCCGGGCGGACAGCAGCACCACCGGGATGTCGCGCAGATCGGGGTCGGCGCGTAGCATGCGCAGCAGGCCAAACCCGTCCAGCCGCGGCATCATGACGTCGGTCAGCACCAGGTCGGGCGGATGGCGCCGCACCGCCTCCAGCGCCGCACGCCCGTCGGCCACCGCCTCCACCGCATATCGGGGCGCCAGCAGCCGTTGCACATAATGGCGCATATCGGCGTTGTCGTCGGCCAGCAGCACGCGTGAGCGCTCGCTGCCGGGGACCGCCGTCAGATCAGGTTCCAGCAACTCGCGCTGTATGTCGGGCTCGTCGGCGGCTCCGGCCAGCCAGCGCATCGCCTCTTCCACGAACGCGTTCGCGCGCATGCCGGTGGAAAGCTGTTGTCTCGCCGCCTGGATCCGCTCGGGTGGCAGATGCTCCCGACCGGACGGGATCGTGACGCGGAAGCGCGTCCCCTGCCCCACCGTGCTTTCGGCATCAACCGTGCCGCTGTGCAGCCGCGCCAGCTCCTGCACCAACGCAAGGCCGATGCCGGTCCCTTCATGCGTGCGTCCGCGCTGTCCCTCGATCCGGTGGAACCGTTCGAAGACGCGCGGCAGCTCGCTGTCCGGAATGCCAACCCCGGTATCTTCCACGGTCAGCGCGATGGTTCCATCCTCAACCGCCCGCAGCCGCACGGCGATGCTGCCGTCCAGCGTGTATTTGAACGCGTTCGACAACAGGTTGAGAACGATCTTTTCCCACATGTCCCGATCGACATAGGCCTCGGCGGGAAGCGGCGGGCAATCGACCGTGAAGCGCAGCCCCGCACGATCCATCGCCGATCGGAAACCGCTGGCCAGCTCGGCGGTGAAGGCGGCCAGATCGACCGGATCATAGATTGCCTGGATGCGGCCGGCTTCGATGCGGGAAAAATCCAGCAGGGTGTTGACCAGCTTGAGCAGCCGCAGGCCGTTGCGGTGCATCAGCTCCAGCTCGGTGCGTTCAGCCAGCACCGTGTCCCGGGTCGCGCTTTGCACCAGCAGGTTTTCCAACGGCCCCAGCATCAGCGTCAGCGGCGTGCGGAATTCGTGGCTGGCGTTGGAAAAGAACGCGGTCTTGGCACGATCGATCTCGGCCAGCGCCTCCGCGCGCCGGCGCTCCTGCTCATAGGCCTGCGCGTTAGCGAGGGCGGCGGCGATCGTCCCGGCCACCAGGCCCAGGAAGCCGCGGTAGCTATCCTCGTAGCTGCGGTACGGATTGAGCCCGACCACCAGCAGGCCGGCACATCCACTTTGTCCTTGCGCCGCGATCGGCAGCACGATCGCCGATGACGGCGGCCGATCCCACGCACCCCTCGGCAGCGGTTCGAGCCGCGTGCCCAGATCGCTGATGAATTCCGCTGCGCCGGTCCGCAGCACCGGTTCCATGGGCCATATCGAAACGTCGCACAGGCGCTCCGTATCCCAGCTCGCGCTGAGCCCCGCGCTGGCCGCAAACCTGGGATTCCTGTGCTCGGCGTCGGTCAGGTACAGCAGCGCGAACGGCAGGTCGCGGGATGCGGTCTGCAAGGCGGCTGCGGCCAGCCGACAGGCCTCCGCGGCGGTGCGCGCCTCCGCGGTCCTGGCTGCCAGGTCCCGCAGCAACGCCACCTGGCGCTCGCCGATGATGCGCTGCGTGTCATCGGTATTGGCACACAGGATGCCGCCGATACCGCCATCGTCGCCGGGCACCGGACTGTAGGAGAAGGTATAGTAGGTCTCCTCCGGATAGCCGTATCGCTCCATGATCAGCAACAGGGCTTCGTCGTAGGTGCCTTCGTTGCCACTCAGCGCCTGTGCGGCGCGCGGTCCGACCTGGTCCCAGATCTCGCGCCACACGACGGAGGCTGGCTGGCCGAGCGCCTGCGGATGCTTGCCGCCGAGGATCGCCCGGTACGGATCGTTGTAAAGATTGATTAGCTGTTCGCCCCACCACACGAACATCGGCTGGCGCGACGTGAGGATGACGCGGACCAGCGTGGTCAGGCTGCGTGGCCAGGATTCCGCCGGGCCGAGCTGGGTGCGGCTCCAGTCGGTGGCACGCATCAACGCCCCCAGCTCGCCACCGCCGGCAAGAAAATCGGGACTGACGGTCTGTTTCTTCACGGCAACCTTTGTCGGGCCACGCTGTGGGCGTGATAGCGCGGTCGGGCGGCAACGGCGAGTGGTCGCGTTCAGCCGGGTGGTTGCAAAACCAGACCGTCCTGGCCAGGTTCCACTCCTGGCGGCAGCCGCTCCTGCAGCCAGGCCCAGTCCATGTCGGTGCCGAGATGCGTCAGGACGGTGCGCCGTGCGCCGACCCGCTCGGCCCATGACAACACCCGATCGAGATGCGCGTGGGTGGGATGCGGCGTCAGGCCGAAGCAGCCCACCACCCAGGTATCCACGCCGGCCAGCGCCTCGAACGCGGCGTCGTCCAGCCGAACCGCGTCGGTCGAATAGCCGAACCAGCCGACCCGCAGCCCGAGCGTCTGGGTGACGCCGTGATCCTGTGCGAACAGCCGGACTTGCATCCCCGCCGCCGTGATCTCCTGTCCCGGCGAAACGGTACGGGCATCCAGCACCGGGCGGAAGAATCCCGGCGGCTTCCAGGGCCGGAACGCATAGCCGAAACGGGTGCCGATTTCCTCCAATGTCGCTTCCGTCGCGAACGCCTCCAGCGGGCGATCGGCGATGCGATTGAGGATGCGGATGTCATCCAGCCCGGTGATATGATCCGCGTGGGAGTGCGTGTACAGGACCGCGTCGATGCGCGGGATCCGGCATGCCAGAAGCTGAGCGCGCATTTCGGGCGACGTATCCACCAGCAGCCGAGCCCCCTGCCCGCTTTCCACGACGATGCTGCTGCGCGTGCGGCGGTTGCGCGGTTCGGCCGGGTCGCACCGTCCCCAGTCGCCGCTGCCGTCGGCGCCCCCGAGCATCGGCACGCCGGCGGACCCGCCACATCCGAGCAGAATGACGCGCGGCTGGCGCGTCAGCGCCGGGTCCGTTTCACCGGGGGGCAATCAATCCGCCTTCCGGAACAGCCGCAGGAAGTTGGCGGTGGTCAGTTCGGCAACATCCCGCGACGTGATCCCACGGACTTGAGCGAGCATGGCGGCAGTATGCGCAACATAGGCCGGCTCGTTGCGCTTGCCGCGGACGGGAACGGGCGCGAGATACGGAGCATCGGTTTCCACCAGCAGGCGGTCGGCCGGAAGATCGCTGGCGATCTGCCTGAGTTCATTGGATTTCGGGAAGGTCAGAATACCGGAAAGGCTGACATAGCCGCCATATTTTATCGCAAATTCAGCCAGTTGCCGCGATGAGCTGAAGCAATGCAGCAGGAAGTCGAACTGTCCGCCGCTATCCCATTCTTCCTGCAATATTTTGGCGATATCTGCATCGGCGTCACGGGCATGGATCGCCAGCGGCAGGCCGGCCAGCCGAGCCGCGCGGATATGGGCGCGGAAATTGTCCTGCTGCACGTCGCGCGGCGCACGGTCGTAGAAATAGTCCAGCCCGGACTCGCCGATGCCAATGATCTTCGGATGTTCGGTCAAGGCGGCCAGGATTGCCGGATCAGGGATTTCCGCTTCGGCGGCGTGGTGCGGATGCACCCCGACGGTCCCCCAGACGTTGGGGCAGGTTTCCACCAGCTTCAGCACCTTGGCGGCCTGTTCCATCGTGGTGCCGATGGTGACCATCTCGCTCACGCCCGCCGCGGCGGCGCGTCCCAGCACGTCGGGTAGTTCCGCCGCCGTATAGTAATCAAGGTGGCAGTGCGAATCGATCAGCATGGCTGGCGGTTGTCCCGCAAGTTCACGGAGCTACGCTGCATTGTCCACGTAGCGCGGGAATATGCCCTCCGGCGTGGGCAGCCTGGTGCCATCCGGCAGCGGCGAAGCTAGCGCGGTCAACGTGCGGGCGTCGCCGGACACGCCGAGTTGGTCCAGCATGCGGGCCATGGAGCCGGGCATGAACGGCTGCAGCACCGTCGCGATGACCCGCAGCACGTCGGTCAGGACGCGGAGAACGGTGCCCATGCGCGCCAGGTCGGTACGGCGAAGCGCCCAGGGTGCCTGCCGATCGATG
Source organism: Acetobacteraceae bacterium (assembly GCA_036521275.1). Taxonomy (GTDB): domain Bacteria; phylum Pseudomonadota; class Alphaproteobacteria; order Acetobacterales; family Acetobacteraceae; genus DATDIC01. The sequence goes on along the minus strand of DATDIC010000191.1, from coordinate 2,066 downwards.
TAGCCGTTGCTCGCCCGCACCAGCTTCCAGACCTCCTCCAGCGCCTCATGGAAAACCTGCTCCTCCAGGCGCTGGCGCACGAGGTCGGGCACCGCGCGTGCGGTTTCCAGCAGTTCCGTGTCGTCGGGACCGATGTCCCCCCTGGCCGGCAGCCGCCCGTCGCAGTTGCGTGCCACCAGGGTAAGCGTGCGCTGGGCCAGATTGCCGAGGTCGTTCGCCAGGTCGACATTGATGCGGGTGATCAGCGCCGGGTGGCTGATCGTGCCGTCGGCACCGAACGGCTTCTCGCGCATCAGGAAATAACGCACCTGGTCCAGCCCATAGGTACCGACCAGTTCGCGCGGTTCGATGACATTGCCGAGCGACTTGCTCATTTTTTCCCCGGCGACGGTCCACCAGCCGCTGGAGGAGATGCGTTTCGGCAGCGGCAGCCCGGCCGCCATCAGGAACGCCGGCCAATAGACCGCATGAAAGCGGATGATGTCCTTGCCGACCATGTGCACGTCGGCGGGCCAGTACGGCCATCGCGGCGCCGCCTCGTCCGGGAAGCCGCAGGCGGTGACGTAGTTGTTCAGCGCATCCAGCCAGACATACATGACATGGTCCGGCGCGCCGGGGACCGGGATGCCCCATTTGAAGCTGGTCCGACTGATCGACAGATCGCGCAGCCCGCCGCGCACGAAGCTGGTCACCTCGTTACGGCGGCTGGCCGGCAGGATGAAGTCCGGCTGCTCATCGTACAGCTTGAGAAGAGGTTGCTGCCACTCGCTGAGTTTGAAGAAAAAAGATGGCTCGCGCACCCACGCCACCGGCGCACCCGACGGCGCCAGCTTCGTCCCGTCCGCAAGCGTGGTCAGCTCGGCTTCGTCATAGAAGGCTTCGTCGCGCACCGCGTACCAGCCCTCGTAATGCCCCAGGTAGATCTGCCCCGCCGCCTCCAGCCGTTTCCACAGCTCGGCACAGGAGACCTTGTGCCGGTCCTCCGTGGTGCGGATGAAGTCGTCGAATGAGGCGCCCATCTTCAGCGCCACGTCACGAAAATCCGCCGACACCTTGTCGGTAAAGGATTGCGGGTCGCGCCCGGCTTCCGCGGCCGCGCGTTCCACCTTCTGCCCGTGCTCGTCGGTGCCAGTCAGGAAGAACACGTCGCAGCCGTCCAGCCGCTTGAAGCGTGCCATCACGTCGGTGGCGATCGTCGTATACGCGTGGCCGATATGCGGCGGCCCGTTCACGTAATAGATCGGCGTCGTGATGTAATAGCGCTGGGTCATGACAAAGCCTGCACGGGTTCGGTCAACATGGCGAGCGCGGCGATGATCGCGTGACGCCTGTCGAGCGCGAACCGTTCGGTCTCGTCCTCCAGCCGCGTCAGCGCGTGCCACACGTCGCTCCAGGCATCAAGGGGACGCAGTGCGGCGATGCGTGCCTGCTCGGGGTCGGCACGCCCACGCGCCGCGGCACGCACGGCGTCGGCCAACGCGGCGCGCAGCAGGTCCAGGAAGGTGGAAAAGGCCGCCGCGTCCCGCCCGAGCCTGTCGGCGACACCGTGCGCCTTGGCGGGCGACAGGTCCGGCAGTGCCGCCAACGTCTCATCGACCAATGCGGACAGCGCGATACCTTCTTCCTCCGCCAGCAGCAGGGCGCGGCCCGGCGAGCCGTCGGCCAGGGTGACCAGTCGCGCGCGTTCGTCCTCGCTCATATCGGGAAGATAGGCCGCCAGCAGCGCGGTCATCGCTGAGTCCGGCAGTGACGACAGGCGCAGCCGGCGGCAGCGGCTGCGGATCGTGGTCGGCAGCCGCCCGGGTGAGGCGCAGACCAGCAACAGCACAGCACGCGCCGGGGGTTCTTCCAGTATCTTCAGCAGCCCGTTGGCGGCGTTGCGGTTCAGCTCATCGGCACGATCGACCACCACGACACGCCACCCCCCCTCCGCGGGGGTCAGCCGCAGGAACTCGGCGGCATCACGCACATCGTCGATACCGATCTCGCTGCGCAGCTTCCTGGTTTGCGGATTGATGGCGCGTTCGATGGTGCGCAGATCGGCATGCGCGCCGGCCGCCACGCGG
>DATDIC010000190.1:0-7642 GCA_036521275.1 Acetobacteraceae bacterium | reverse complement strand
GCCGACAGCATCATGAGCACCTCGGTCGGCTTGAACACCCGACTATAGTGCTTCATATAGCAGTTATTCACTTCAACGTCGGCCTGCGTGAAAAAGCGGAAGATCTGGGTCAGCAGGTTGCGCTCGGACTGGCTGAGATTGCGGTGCCAATCCTTGACGTCATCGGCGAGTGGCACTTCCTCCGGCAGCCAATGGACGCGCTGCTGGGTAAGCCAGGCCTCGTAGGCCCAGGGATAGCGGAACGGCTTATAGACCGGATTTTCGGTCAGCAGGTCGGGGCCGGACTGGTTGGCTGCGCCTGATTCGGGTCTGCCATACATCTGATGAAGTGGTCCATTTCTGTATGCGGCGACTCGGGTTTGCCGCGCCAAGAAAGGCTATATCGCGCAAAATCTGCTTGACCGCAAGATGCGGTGTCTGCGACCTGGAGTAGTGATCTACATGTAGATAGCGAAAAGGGAGGCCACGAACGGCCGGCGAAGGCGATAGTCCACTATTATGCAACAAGCTGAGTGTTTCTAGACGTTATTTCAGAACAATGCAGGGTAAATCCCTGAATGACGCGGCGTTTTCACGTATCGTTAGTGATTGACTACATTATTGCACATCATCTAAACTTGACTTTCGGGCTACAACTCCGTTTCACTCACCATCGACACAGACAGGCATCATGGACATGATGGTGGAAACGTTCAAGGAGTTCACGTTCGAAGCGGCCCATCAGATTCAACCATACTCCGATCTGCATGGACACTCCTTCAAGGTCGTGGTGTATCTGCAGGGTCAGCCCGATCCGGTATATGGGTGGTCGCATAATCTATACGAAGTGGAGTCCGCGATAGAGCAGGTGCGGTCGCAACTCGATCACAAATACCTCAACGCGATCGATGGATTGGCGGTTCCGTCGCTTGAGAACGTCGCCCGCTGGCTTTGGCAAAACCTGGACAGCCGTCTCTCGGGTGTAGATCGGGTCGTGGTCAGCCGCGGTTTCGACGGCAGCGCCGAGGGGTGTACCTGCTCGCGCGCAATAGCACGGCAGGCCGCACAATGAGCGTCAGCATCCATCGGCTACGCCGCCCGGGCCGCGCCAACGAAGCAATCGAACAGCCGCTCAGCCAGGCTGAACGCGCGGTGATGATCAATTCAGCCGAAATCAAACTCGCCGAACTGTTCGACGTGCTGCAGATCGACCATCGGAACGACCATCATACCAAGGACACGCCCCGGCGTGTCGCCCGCATGTTCGTGGAAGAAATCATGCACGGCCGCTACAGCGATCCGCCGGTGCTGACCGACTTCGACAACGTGGAGGCGTTCGATCAGCTCATTGTCAGCGGCCCGATCGAGATCCGCTCGACATGTGCGCATCACCTGATGCCGATCTATGGCGAGGCGTATATCGGCATACTGCCGTCGGTTGACGGGCGGATCATCGGCCTGTCCAAATACGACAGGGTGGTGCATCATTTCGCTGCCCGGCTGCAGATCCAGGAGGAACTGGTGAAGCAGATCGGCCAGTTCATCATGGAGCGTACGGCGCCACGCGGCGTGGCAGTGCGGATCAGTGCGGTGCACATGTGCAAGACGCATCGGGGCGTGCGGGCCAGTCACCGCAGTCGCATGGTGACCAGCGCCTATTATGGCCTCATCGGCGAAAATGAGGCACTCAAGCGGGAATTCCTGCAGGAGTGCCACGGCCTGCAGCAGACCGACTAGCATCGATGTCCGTCACAGCGCGCCAGAACGGTATCGCGCTGGAGCGGATCCCGCTCGGGATGCTGTTTGCGCTGCTGGCTTATGGATTGCTGGCGATGCAGGACGCCACGGTCAAATGGCTGGTCGTGACGGTCCCGGTCTGCCAGGTGCTGTTCGTCCGCAGCGGCTTCGTGCTGGCCGGCTGCCTCGCCGTCGGCAAGCGTGATCTGGTGCGGCGAGCGGTCCGCACGCCGATCGCCGCACTGCTGGTGTGCCGCGGCCTGGTTACGTTGGCGGCATGGATCTGTTATTTCTCGGCCGCGCGCAGCCTGCCTTTGGCGCAGCTTACGACGCTCTGGTTCACTGCCCCGGTGGTGGTTACGCTGCTGGCAGCGCCAATCCTGCGTGAAACTGTGGGGCCGGCCCGATGGGCGGCGGTCGGCATCGGCTTTGCCGGCGCCGTCGCGGCGGCAAACCCAGCCGGCCTGACGCTGTCCCCCGCCGCCGCCTTGGTGCTGCTGGCCGCGGTGCTATGGGCCGCCGGCGTGCTGCTGACGCGGGTCATCGCGCGGCATGAGCCGTCGCTGGTGCAGATGCTCTATAACAACGCGTTCTTTTGCGTGGCGACCGGCATCGTCAGCGTGTTTGCGTGGCACGCGCCGACCGGGGTGGAACTGATGCTGTTGCTGCAAGTGGCGCTGCTGGGCGGGTTCGGGCAGTTCTGCCTGTTCGAGGCAGCCCGGTGCGCGCCGGCATCGGTGACCGCACCGCTGGAATACACCGCTCTGCTATGGGCGTTTCTGCTGGGGCTTGTGGTCTGGGGCGATCATCCGACCATTCCGGTGCTGTCGGGCGCAGTCCTTATCCTGAGCGCCGGCCTGTTGCTGATCTTGGTCGAACGACGCGGGGCGACCCGGCGCCCGGCAATGCTTCGCACGGCTCGGTGATGCAACCAAACCGCAATCGATTGTTAACTACCCGCGCCGATGCTTTATGGCGCTTTGTGGATGGACCATGCCAATGAACTTGACCAGACGATGCTTCGCTGCGGCCTTGCTCACCGGGGCCGCACAACCGCTGTCCCGACCAGCCATGGCAGACCCGTTGCCGGTTCCGACCGGCAAGCCAATCCTGGTCATCTCGGGCGATATCACGGTGCATAACGAGGGTGACAAGGCGGTGTTCGACCGTGCGATGCTGGAATCGCTGGGCGTGACATCGTTCCGCACGCGCACCCCGTGGTATGATTCGCCGGTACAGTTCCAAGGGGTACTCATGCGCCGGTTATTCGACGTGGTCGGCGCCAAGGGAAAGATGGTGATCGTTACCGCCTTGAACGATTATACCACGGAAATACCGACGAGCGATTTCACCCGCTTCAATGTACTGCTGGCCTTCAAGCGAAACGGGGTCTACATGCCGGTGAGCGACAAGGGGCCACTGTTCATCGTCTATCCGTTCGACACCGACCCCGAGCTGCAGCGGCAGACCTATTACAGCCGGTCTGCCTGGCAGGTCGCGGAGATGCAGGTCGTTTAATCATGGCGCTCAGCCGATCCCCCCACGAGGAGATGGCCCCCGGCCTGCGGCTGAAGCTGATCTTCACGGCCGTGATCGGCTTTCTTGCCGCGGCCGCGCTGTACGCGTCGGTCCTCATCGCCCAGCGGCAGACCGTGCTGGATTCCGAGGCACGCTACAACATCACCTGGCTCACCAGCCAGGCTGGGCAGGAACTGTCTCGGCTGGAGGTCGAGATCGGCGCATCCCAGGTGCCCGGATCCGGGGTCGGCGCGGACACGGTCCAGGTCTGGCTCGATATCGTGCGCAACCGGCTGCAGGTGCTCACGAACGGTGAGGTCGGCGCGTTCATCGCTGCCAGACCCGAGCTGAACGAAATAGCGAAGGAATTGGCGGCGAACCTGGCCGCCGTCCGCCCGCTGGTCAGCAAGCTGGACCAACCGGGCGCTGCCGGCAAAATGCTGGCTCTGCTGATGCCGCTCAACCCGAAGATGGTGCGGCTTTCTTCCATCGCCTATGTGCTCAGCAGCCACATCGCAGCACAGGACCTGGCCGAGCTGGTGCGGTTGCAATGGGTGTTCTCCGCGCTGCTAGGTGGCCTGATTATCTGCGGTTTCTCCCTCATCGGATTGCTGTCCTGGCACAACCGGCTGCTCAAGCGCGCGCACGCGGATCTCCAGCGCACCGGCAACAGCCTGCGCATCCGCGACGTTGAACTGCGCACCCGCAATGCGCTCTTCGATGCCGCCCTGAACAATATGTCGCAGGCATTGTGCATGGCCGATGCCGAACAGCGGATGATCGTCTGCAACGTGCGGTTTCTGGAGCTGTTCGGGCTGCCGCCGGGAATTGTCCGGCCGGGAATGTCGGTCGCCGAACTGTTCCACAGCATCCACGACATGGGACGTTACGATCACCGGATCGTCGAGACCATCTGGCTGGAGCAGCAGTCGCTGGCCACGACCAAGCGACCCTGGCGGTTCATCCAGGAGGACTCCAACGGACGCGCCTTGTCGGTCTCGCACCAGCCGATGGACGATGGCGGCTGGGTCGCGACGTACGAGGACATCAGCGAACGCCGGCAGGCGGAAGCACGCATCCGCTTCATGGCGCATCATGACGCCTTGACCGGGCTTCCCAACCGGCTGCTGTTCCGGGAGCGCATGGAGACCGCTCTGGAGCATGTCAGCCACTCCGGTGAATCGCTCGCGGTGCTGTGTCTGGACCTCGATTTCTTCAAGGACGTGAACGACACCCTGGGGCATCCGGCGGGTGATGCGCTGCTGGAGGCGGTTGCCCGACGGCTGCGTTCCTGCGTGCGCGGCGGCGACCTGGTGGCGAGACTCGGCGGCGATGAATTCGCCATTCTACAGTTCTCGGCGCAGCAGCCCGCCGACGCGGAAAATCTCGCCCAACGGATTGTCGAGACGTTGCGTCAACCCTACGAAGTCGAAGGCCAACCGGCGATCGTCAGCGTCAGTGTCGGTATCACCATCGCTGGAGAGAGCGCCGCCAGCGCCGACATCCTGTTGAAGTGCGCGGATCTGGCGCTCTATCGCGCGAAGGCCGATGGTCGCGATACCTACCGCTTCTTCGAAGCCAACATGGATGCCGAGATCCAGGCGCGCCGCGCGATCGAGCTCGATCTGCGAGAGGCGCTTGCACGCTCCGAGATGGAGATCTTCTATCAACCGCTATTCGACCTCCGGCGCGGCCAGGTCAGCGGGTTCGAGGCTCTGTTGCGCTGGCGTCACCCCGATCGCGGCATGATCCCGCCGGGGCGCTTCATCCCGATCGCGGAGGACCTGCGGCTTATCGGCCCGATCGGCGAATGGGTGCTGCGCAAGGCCTGTGCCGATGCGGCGTCGTGGCCCGACCATGTCAGGGTCGCCGTCAATCTGTCGCCCATGCAGTTCCGCGCGGAAAATCTCGTTCCCGCCGTGGAACGCGCGCTCCAGCTTTCGCACCTGCCGGCGCATCGGCTGGAAATCGAGATCACCGAATCGGCACTGCTGCAGAACAACGACCGGGTGGTCGCCACTTTGCACCAGCTTCGCGCACTGGGGGTACGCATCGCGCTCGATGATTTCGGCACCGGCTATTCCAGCCTGAGCTATCTGCGCAGCTTCCCGTTCGACAAGATCAAGATCGACCAGTCCTTCGTGCGCGAGATCGGCACCCGTCCCGACTGCCTCGCCATCGTTACCTCTATTACCAGCCTCGCGCGCCAGCTCGGCATGAGCACCACGGCCGAAGGGGTGGAAACCGCCGAGCAACTGGCGGAGCTGCGCGAAGCCGGTTGCGACGAGGTCCAGGGCTTCTATTTCGATCGGCCAAAGCCGCTCTCGGCGACCTTCGAGTGGTTCGGCAAGCCGGGCAAGCAGGTTCTCACCAACTCAGTCATGGCGGTGTGACCAGGTGGCGCTCTCCAACAGGTGAGCGAACCCGTTCGTGTCTTGCCGCTGCTGCCGGTCGCGGCCGTATTATCATTGTCGGAATGACCCGGCCACTCGAGGATTATGGGCTTATCGGGGACCTGGAGACAGCCGCCCTGGTGAGCCGCGCCGGCTCCATCGACTGGCTGTGTCTGCCCCGGTTCGACAGTGACGCGTGCTGTGCCGCGCTTCTGGGCGCGGAGCAGCATGGCTTCTGGCGTATCGGTCCGGCGTTTCACGGCTGGTCCCATCGCCGCCGCTACCGGGATGACACGCTAGTACTGGAAAGCGAATTCGCGCGCGGCGGCAACGTGGCCCGCCTGATCGACTTCATGCCGCCGCGGGACGCTGCCCCGACAGTCATCCGGATCATCGAGGGCCAGCAGGGGCAGGTGCCGCTTCGGCTGGAGCTGTCGCTGCGGCTGGACTACGGCCAGATCACCCCTTGGCTGGAGCCGCGCGAGGACGCGATTTGCGCGATCGTCGGCCCCGATCTGATCGCCGTCCGCGGCCCGATCCCACTGCACAGCACGGGCGCGGCGCTGTCCGCGGAGTTCACGGTCTCCGCCGGGCAGCGGCTGGCCTTCAGCCTGGCCTGGGCGCCCTCCACCGCCGGGATGCCGCCAGCCTTGGATCCCGAGCGCGCCCTGGCCGCGACCGAGGCGTACTGGCGGAACTGGGCCAGCCGGTTCGCATTCCCGACACGCTGGCGGGGGGCGGTGGTTCGATCCCTGATCACCCTGAAAGCACTGATCCACCGGCCCACCGGGGGATTGATAGCCGCACCCACGACCTCCCTTCCGGAGGTGATCGGCGGATCAGCCAATTGGGACTATCGGTTCTGCTGGCTGCGCGACGCCACTTTCACCGTCGGCGCGCTGCTGAACGCCGGCTATCACGACGAGGCGGTTGCCTGGCGGGACTGGATGCTGCGGGCCATTGCCGGCAGTCCCGATCGGCTGCGGGTCATGTATCGCGTGGATGGCGGTCGGCATATCCCGGAGCGGGAGCTGCCCTGGTTGCCAGGCTACGAGGGTTCCCGTCCTGTGCGCGTCGGCAACGCCGCCGCTGCGCAAAGACAAGGTGATGCCCGTGGCGAACTGATCGAGGCAATGGAGTTGATGAACCGCGCCGGCCTGCCGCGGCCGACGCAAGGTGCGGCACTCGAGCAAGCGCTGATAGAAGAGCTGGAATCCAGTTGGCACCGCCCCAGCCACGGTTTGTGGGAAGATCGCGGTGAACCTGAGCACTACGTCTATTCGAAGGTAACGGCCTGGGCGGGGATTGATCGGTTCCTGCGCAATGGGCCGGTTGATCTGGACCCCGAAATCCGTCAGCGCCTCGCCAGGGTCCGGCAGCAAATACATGATGACGTGTGTGAAAAGGGCTATTCCTCGCGTCGTGGCCATTTCGTGCAGCGCTACGGGACAGAGGAGCTTGATGGCAGCCTGCTGCTGCTCGCGCCGTCAGGGTTTCTGCCGCCACATGATCCGCGCATCGAAAACACGATAGCGGCGATCCGCCGCGAGCTGATGGCTGAAGGCTTCGTGCTGCGCAAGCCGCGCAGCCAGGCGCCGCACGAAGGCGCTTTCCTCGCCTGCACCTGCTGGCTCGCGGACTGCCTCGGCATGCAGGGGCGCCACGACGAGGCAGGCGAACTGCTGGACCATGTGCTTGCCGTTCGCAACGATCTTGGCTTGCTGTCGGAGCAATACGACACCGATCGGCGACGGCTTTGTGGCAATTTCCCGCAGGCGCTTTCGCATCTCGCCCTGGTGAACACGGCACTTGGACTCTCGGGACCGATCCTGGAGCGGGCGGGCGGGTAAACCGGCAACAACACCACCCGCGCGGACAAAGACCCTCGATCCGTCATGCCCGCTTTCCGCGGGAATGACGAACCTGGGTGTTAAAACACGCGTAGTCGCGGAAGCGCGCCGATCAGGGCTTTTCTTCGTCGGCGCCCCAGGCCCGCCACGCGCGCCCATCCTCCT
>DATDIC010000189.1:0-4335 GCA_036521275.1 Acetobacteraceae bacterium | reverse complement strand
GATCGTGGCGGCCGCCAGCCTGATCCTGCAGTTGCAGACCGTGGTCTCACGCGAGGTGCCGCCGACCCGGCCTGCCGTGGTGACGGTGGGCGCGGTGCAGGGCGGGACAACGCACAACATCATCCCGGACCAGGTGGTGATCAAAGGCACGGTGCGGACGCTGCATCCGGACATCCGCGATCTGGCGGAGCAGGCAATCAGGCGGCTGTGCGCCGGCATTCAGGAGGGCATGCGGGTGGGTTGCGAGGTCAGCGTCTACCGCCGCGGGGCGCCCCCGCTGGTCAATGACGATCGCGTATTGGAGCCGACCGTCAATGCGGTGCGGCAGCAGTTCGGCGAGGCGGTGGTGGTGCAGGGCGAAGCCGGCCTGGGGGCCGAGGATTTCGCGCTGATGACGGCTCTGGTGCCGGGCTTCCAGCTCCGCATCGGATCGTCGCAGCCGGGACGGGCGGACCGGTTGCACAACTCGGCCTATCAGCCGGATGAACGCTGCATCGGGTTCGGCGTGCAGGCGCTGGCGCGGGCGGCGCTGGAGATACTGGCATGAGGATTTGCGTGTACGGCGCCGGGGCGATCGGCGGCTGGCTCGCCGGGCTACTGGCGGAGAGCGGCGCGGAGGTGTCGGTGATGGCGCGCGGGGCGCACCTGGCGGCGATCCGTGCGCAGGGGCTGACGCTGGAAATGCAGGCGCGCCGCATCACGGCGCGGGTGGCGGCGAGCGACAGCCCGGCGGAGCTGGGGCCGCAGGACGCGGTGGTGGTGACGGTGAAGGCCCCGGCGCTGCCTTCGGTGGCGGCCGGCATCGGCCCGCTGCTGGGGCCGGACACTATGGTTGCATTCGTGACCAATGGCCTGCCGTGGTGGTATTTCCACGCCCATGGCGGGAAGCTGGAGGGGCGGCGGCTGGCGCGGCTCGATCCGCAGGATGCGCTATGGCGGGCGGTCGGGCCGCAACGTGTCATCGGCGGCATCGCCTGGCCGGCGAGTTCCGTGCCCTCGCCGGGCGTGGTGCGGATGGTCAGCGGCGAGACGCTGGGGGTGACGTTCGGCGAGCCCGACGGCAGCGTGACGCCGCGGCTGCGGATGCTGGAGGGGGCATTCCAGGCGGCCGGGGTGCCGGTGGCGGTAAGCGACAACATTCGCGATCTGATCTGGCAGAAGCTGATCTTCAATCTGAGTGCCGGTCCGATGTGCGTGCTGACGCAGTCGCCGGTACTCGCGACGCAGGAAGAACCGGTGCTGGTGGAGACCTCGCGGCGGGCGCTGGCGGAGGCGGAGGCGGTGGCGCGGGCGATGGGACGCTCGCCGGTGGTGGATGTGGAGCGGATCGTGGCGACGAACGCCAAGCTGGGGCACCGGCCGAGCATCCTGCAGGACCTGGAGGCGGGGCGGCCGATGGAGGTCGATGCACTCTATACCGTTACGTTGGAGATGGCACGGATGGTGGGCGTGGCGACGCCGACGCTCGATCTGCTGGTGTCGCTGATCAAGGTGCGGGCGCGGGCGGCGGGGCTGTATGGGGGATGAGGCTACGGAAACGGTATTTTCGTTTTCATTATCTCCTGATATTGTTTCTGGATCGTCTTCATCTCCGTAATCGCGCGGTCATATATGATCTGCGTGTTTGAAACGACGACGAAGGGTTTTCGGGCCTTGGCAATCTTCTGAGCGTCGGCTTTCGAGTCGAGGCCGAAATCGGTTTTTTCGTATAGCGTGGCGGCCTGTTTCAGCGCGTCGTTCCACTTGCCCAGGGTGTCGGTAAGCTTCGCCATGCTGTCACGCAGGTCTTGGCCGTACTCGTCGAAAGCGCTGTATGCGTCGGTGAGGTCCTTGGCGAGCTTGCCGAGATCGGCCTTCTCCTGCGGGATGCCCGAGTCGTCCCCGAGTATCTTCGCAGCTTCCTTCTTGGCTTGTTCCAAAACTTCCCACTTCATTGTTGGCTGTGCTTTCTATGGTGGCCCAACAAGTTATACTATCGCGTGCAACTGTTTCGGCGCGCGGCGAGCGGCTGCCGGCTGATGCGATGATTCTATCGGGTTGCGACCGCCGTTTACAATTGGTAAATTTATGTTCTTCCTTTGTTCGCTCGTCACGCGGAAGCGGTGCATTCCGCCGGCGGCGGTGCACCGCACGGACCCGCATCGGACGACGCCTTGCCCGACCGCGACAGCGCGTTCAGGCCCGCGCGCAACGCGTCGCCGTTGCCGCCGGGCAGGTCCCGCTCCACCGCGCCGTGGGTTTCCCGCCAGATCGGCACCGCGGCGGCCAGCAGCGCTTGCCCGGCGCCGGTGAGCGTCAGCAACCGGCTGCGACGGTCGGCCGGATCAGGCGAAACCATCACCAGCCCACGCCGTTGCAGCGGCTTCAGCGCCGCCGTCAGCGTGGTGCGGTCCATTGCCAGCAGCCGCGCCACCGGCCCGAGCGGCGGCGGCTGCGGACGGTTGAGCGACATCAGCAGCGAGAACTGGCCGTTGGTCAGCCCGAACGGGCGCAGCGCCACATCGAACCGGCGTCCCAATGCGCGGGCGGCACGCTGTGCGTGCAGGCACAGGCAGGTGTCGCGTACCTCGATCGTGGTTGCGAAAGGGAGGGTGGTTGACACGCCGAGAGTTAAGTTGGTATCAACGTATCTGTCAACAGAGACTTTGCAGGAGAAGATCGATGCAGGATCATGCGGTCGTTTCACGCGAAGAGTGGCTGGCGGCGCGGAAAGCACTGCTGCTGCGCGAGAAGGAGGAGACCCATCTGCGCGACGCGGTAAACGAAGCGCGGCTGGCGCTGCCGTGGGTACGCGTCGATAAAAGCTACAAGTTCGAAACGTCGGCCGGCCGCCGGAGCCTCGGTGATCTGTTCGATGGGCGCAGCCAGCTCATCGTGTATCATTTCATGCTCGGACCGGAGTGGGAGGCCGGCTGCACCGGCTGCTCGTTCCTGGCCGATCATCTCGACGGCTCACTGCCGCACCTGAACCATCACGACGTGACACTGGTGGCGGTCTCGCGCGCGCCGCTGGCGAAGATAGAGGCCTACAAGCGCCGCATGGGCTGGCATTTTCCGTGGGTGTCGTCGTTCGGCAGCGACTTCAATTTCGACTTCCACGTATCGTTCACGGAGCAGGACCTGCAGGCCGACACGGTCGAGTACAATTTTACCCGCATCCCCAAAGCCCGCGCCCACGACGAGCTGCCGGGGCTCAGTGCTTTCTTCAGGAACGAGCGGGGCGAGGTTTTCCACACCTATTCCAGCTATGCGCGCGGGCCGGAGACGCTGATCGGCACGCTGATGATCCTCGATCGTGCGCCCAAGGGGCGCAACGAGGACGAGACCATGCATTTCGTGCGGCGCCACGATGAGTACGAGAACGCGAAACCGGCCTGAGCGGGGAGAGTCTCATCGCGGGGACGATAGCAGCGATATCATAATATACCGACCGCACTGAGCGTGACCCAGGTTCGTCATTCCCGCGAAAGCGGGAATCCAGGCAAACGCTCGGAATTTCGTGGGCTTTCGGCTGGATTCCCTAAGTTCACAAACGAAGTGCAACACCAGGCTAAGGTGTTGCAATGGCCGGAAACTACGCCCACCTCGACCTCGAGGACCGCTGTGCGATTGCCCGCCTTCATCAAGCCGGCCAATCAATCCGCCAAATCGCGGCAGCTCTGGATCGCGCGCCATCGACGGTGGCTCGTGAGCTGACCCGCAATCGCGCCGCTACGCTCGGCTATCAACCCGCCTACGCCGACCAGCAGGCCAGAGCCCGCCGCTGGAACGGCTCGCGACTGCACCGCGACGCGGCGCTCCGTGGCGTCGTCCTCGGCTGTCTTCAATGCGGTTGGTCACCCGAGCTGGTCGCCGGCTGGCTGCGTCAGCGGAAGGCGCCCACCACCATCAGCCATGAGACCATCTACCGCTTCATCTACGCCCAGATCCGCCGCACCAAGGACTACGACTGGCGACACTATCTGCCGCGCGCCAAGTTCAAAATCTGCCGCGCGCCAAGTTCAAACGCGGCTATCGCGGCCGCCAGGGAGGCAGCTCCGTGCACCACATAAAACACCGCGTATCCATCGAAAAACGCCCGCTTTACATCAACGCCCGGCGCCAGCCAGGGCATTGGGAAACCGACCATCTGCTGTTCAGCCGCTACGGCCAGTCGGTCCTGGTCGCCCAGGAACGCGCCTCGCGATTTATCCTGCTGGCCAAGCCGGCCAGCCGCAAAGCCGCGGCAACCGCCGCCACGCTGTACCGCTGGTTGGCGCCCCTGGCGCCGCAACTGCGCCGTACGCTCACCCACGACAACGGCACCGAGTTCGCCGACCATCACAAGCTGCGGGA
>DATDIC010000188.1:0-6314 GCA_036521275.1 Acetobacteraceae bacterium | reverse complement strand
CGAAAGAACCGCATCCGTGTCCTCGCCGGCGATCGCGTCAATGTCGAAATGACACCCTACGATCTTACCAAAGGGCGGATTACCTTCCGCTTCAAGTGAGCCCGCAATTTTGACTTGCGAGCCGGCCCTTATTCTCGCCTCTGCCAGCTCTCGTCGTCTTCAATTGCTGGCACAGATTGGTGTAGCCCCCGATCGCATTTTGGCGCCAGACATAAACGAGGCGCCTTTGTCAGGTGAGCTCCCGCGCGACTGTGCACGGCGACTTGCCCGAGCCAAGGCCGCCACCGTCCCAGACCCCGGATGTCTCGTGCTGGCAGCCGACACCATTGTGGCCGTCGGACGGCGAATCCTGCCAAAGGCCGAGACGCCGGAACAAGCCCGAACCTGCCTAAATCTGCTCTCCGGGCGCCGCCATCGCGTCATTACCGCCGTCACCCTGCGGCATCCCCGCAAGCCTCGGGCCGAGCGCCTGGTCAGCAGCGTCGTGAGCTTCGTATCTCTCAGCGAGACACAGATCCGCGCTTATGTCGAAACCGGCGAATGGCGTGGCAAAGCCGGCGGCTACGCGATCCAGGGTCGTGCTGCCGGCTTCATCAAGTTCCTGTCGGGAAGCTATTCCAACGTCGTAGGCCTGCCACTGTTCGAGACCGCCCAGCTTCTGCGTGGCGCCGGGTGGCCCCTGCCCTGAACCGCCGCATTCTCGCCGCTGCCAGCCCGGGTGAAGTCCGGACAGCGGTGCTCGAGGACGACAGGCTCGTGGACTACGCCATCTGGCGTCCAGGTGCACCGGATGGTGTCGGAGATCTGTATCGCGGCCGCGTGACTGCTCACGTAGCCTCCATGGCGGGGACATTTGTTGCAGTAGGCGGGTGTTCGGGCTTTTTGCCCGACAGCGAAACTGCGACACCCCTGACCGAGGGCACACTCCTCGCCGTCCGCATCACCCGTGCCGCACAGGCCGACAAGGGCCCGCGTCTAACCGCCCGTCTCGCCGGGGATGAGGTCGCGTTGGGCGGGTCTGGTCCTCAACGCCTGATCCGGCGCGGGCCAGGTGCCGTTGAGCGGCTCGCCAGGCTCTATCCGGACGCTTCCGTCATGATGGATGATCCGGGACTCGCGGCGGCTTTGCAGTCAGTCCTTTCCCGCCGCATAGAACTCGTGCCCCGCGTCTTGGACGATGAGACGGAATCGCAGATCGAAGCCTTGGAACGGTCCAGCGTGCCGCTTCCGTCAGGTGGTCGTCTTTCCGTGCACCCCACACCCGCGCTGGTAGCGATCGACCTGGATTCCGGTCAGGCCACTGCTGATGGATCTGGCAAGGCCGCGGCTCAGCTCGCCTTCAATCGCGCTGCACTGCCGGAACTAGCCGCTCAGATACGGCTGCGGAATCTTTCCGGTGCAATTGTGGTGGATTTTGCGGGATTGCCAGCCCGCCGTCGCACCCTTCTGGCCCCTGCATTCGCCGCTGTGCTCGCCAGCGATCCCTTGCGTCCACGGCTGCTTGGCTTCACCAAGCTGGGCTTGGCCGAAATTGTCCGTCGGAGAATCCACCCTCCGCTTCACGAATTGCTCTCTGGTCCTCATGCAGCCGGCCTGCTTGCACTGCGCCGCATTGCCGCCGAGCTCACCCGGCCCCCCCACCGGCTTCCCACGCTCGTAGCAGCTCCGGCGATCGTGGCCGCTCTGCAGGCCGATCTGGTTGCCCTGCCAGACCTCGCCAGGCGTGCTGGCCGGGCCCTGGTTCTCCGGTCGGATCCCGCCTTATCCTCGTGGCGCCTGGAAATGTCTGATGGCTGATCGAACCTCCCCCCGCTGCCCCCTATGTGGCAAGATGGCTGAGCCGAATTACACCCCATTCTGCAGCCGCCGCTGCGCCGATATCGATCTCGGCCGCTGGCTGACAGGCGTATACCGGCTACCGGATTCACCCGCTGATGAAGAGGCCGACACCCCGACCACCCCTCCGGATCCGGCTTGATCAGCCGTGGTGCATGCGGTATGGCGCGCTGCCGCCTGTGATGCCCAGGTAGCTCAGTTGGTAGAGCATGCGACTGAAAATCGCAGTGTCGGTGGTTCGATTCCGCCCCTGGGCACCACGCCTCCGTCAGATTCGGGCACATAATGCCGACCCGCGAGGACGCGCAGATCCGTCATGCCCGCGAAAGCGGGCATCCAGCCGAGAGTCCACGAAATTCCTAGGGTTTGCCTGAATTCCCGCTTTCGCGGGAATGACGAATCTGGGTCATCCTCAATGCGGTCTGGTATGATACCAATCCGCGCGGGCGAAGACTCTATATCCGTGATGCCCGCGAAAGCGGGCATCCAGCCGAGAGCCCATGAAAATCCAAAGGTTTGTCTGGCTTCCCGCGTCAGCGGAAATGACGAACCTGGGTCACCCCCGATGCGGTCTGGTATGATACCAACCCGCGCGCACGGGCACTCTATATCCGTCATGCCCGCGAAGGCCGGCATCCAGCCGAGAGCCCACGAAATTCCAAGGACTTGTCTGGCTTCCCGCGTCAGCGGGAATGATGAACCTGGGTCATCCTCAATGCAGCCTGGTATAATTCGTCTCTGCGCCTCTGCGCCTCTGCGGTGAATCTTCTTCTTCCCTTCTCTCACCAAACGCCCCGCGTATCGATCACGAACTTGTCTTTCAGCACGTCGCGATCCACCTGCAGGAAGCTCATATGATCGACCAGCAGCAGCACCAGATTGGCGCGCTCCAGTGCCTCGTCGAAATCGTGCAACTCCAGCCCCAGTTCCGAAAGCTCCACCGGCAGCCGGTTGATGTAGGGTTCCACGACCAGCAACTCGCCAACCTGCGCCTCGGCCAGCTTGCGCACGATCTCCACCGCCGGGCTTTCGCGCAAATCATCCACGTCTTTCTTGTACGCCAGTCCAAGACACGCAATTACCGGGTGTTTCAGCGCCTCCGCCCGCTCTCTCACCTTGGCAACAACGAAATCCGGCTTGCTGTCATTGATCAGCCGCGCCGTGCGGATCAGCTTCGCCTCATTCGGATTGGTGGCGACGATGAACCAGGGATCGACAGCGATGCAGTGCCCGCCGACGCCGGGCCCGGGACTGAGGATGTTGACCCGCGGATGCAAATTGGCCATCGCGATCAGGTCCCAGACATTGATCTTCAGCCGGTCGCAGATGAACGACAGCTCGTTGGCGAAAGCGATATTCACGTCGCGATAGGCGTTCTCGGTCAGCTTCGCCAGTTCGGCGGTGCGCGCGCTGGTGACCCGACATTCGCCACGCACCACGATCCGGTAAAGACCGAGGGCGCGCTGCGCACATTTGCGCGTCATGCCGCCGATCACGCGGGGATTGTTGACCACCTCTTCCAGGATGCGGCCGGGCAGCACGCGTTCGGGGCAGTGCGCCACCTGGATTTCGGCCATCTCTCCGCGCTGGTGCGGGAAGCTAAGGTCCGGACGAAGCTCGGCCATGATCGCCGCCATCCGCTCCGTGGTGCCGACCGGCGAAGTGGATTCCAGGATCACCAGGTTGCCGGGCCGCAGCACTGGGGCAACCGCGCCCGCGGCCTGTTCCACGTAGGAAACATCCGGCTGCGCCCGCTCCCCGTGACCCCGCAGCGGCGTGGGGACGGCGATGATGAAGGCCTCGGCGGGTTCGATCTGCGCGGCGGCACGCAGCTTGCCGGCCTCCACCACGCGGCGGACCAGCGCGTCCAGGTTCGGCTCGCCGAAATGCGGCCGGCCGGCGTTGATGGTTTCGACCACCTGGGCATTCACGTCGACGCCGACGACCTCGACGCCGTTCTCCGCGAAGATCGCAGCGGTGGGCAGGCCGATATAGCCCAACCCGACGACGGCAATGCGCGCGAAACTATCCATGCAGCAGGCTCTCCAGAATGCGGGCGGCGGCCCGGCCGTCGCCGTACGGGTTGTGGGCGAAGCTCATGGCCTCATAAGCGGCACGGTCGTCTAATAAACGGTTTGCGCGGGCGACCAGCCGGTCGGTGTCGGTGCCGACCAGTTCCACCGTGCCGGCCTCGACCGCCTCCGGCCGTTCGGTGGTATCGCGGGTGACCAGGACGGGCTTGCCGAGGGACGGCGCTTCCTCCTGCACGCCGCCCGAATCGGTGATAATCAGATCGGCGCGGCGCATCAGGCGGATGAAGGGCAAATAATCCAGCGGCGGGATCAGATGGATCGCCGGATTGGCGCGAAGCACCGTCTCGGCAACCTGGCGCACGTTCGGATTGAGATGGACCGGATAGACGATCTCCACGTCGCCGCGCGCTGCCAGGCGGAGCAGACCCTGGGCGACCCGCTCCAGGCCACCGTCGAAATTCTCCCGCCGGTGGCCGGTGACCAGGACCAGCCGCCGCGCCGGATCCGTGCGCGGCAGGTGCGCGTCGATATCGGCGGCGCGGGCCGGGTCGGCATCCAGGATCGCCAGCGCATCCAGCAGCGCGTCGATCACCGTGTTGCCGGTGATCACGATGCGGGCCGGGTCGATCCCTTCGCGCAGCAGGTTCTGTTTCGACGTTTCGGTCGGCGGGAAATGCAGGTCGGCGATATGGGTGGTCAGCCGGCGGTTCATCTCCTCCGGCCAGGGGGAGTGGATATTGCCGGTGCGCAGACCCGCCTCCACGTGGGCGACGGGGACCTTGGCGTAAAATGCCGCCAGCGCCGCCGCGAAGGTCGTGGTGGTGTCCCCCTGCACCAGCACGCGGTCGGGTTTGAGGTCCTGGTACACGTCGTGCAGCCGTTCCAGCACGGCAGTCGTCACGTAAGTAAGGCCCTGTCCTTCGCGCATCAGATCCAGGTCGCGGTCCGGCGTGATGGCGAACAGGCTGAGCACCTGGTCCAGCATCTGCCGGTGCTGCGCGGTGACGCAGACCAGCGCGGTGACACCTGGCGCCTGCGCCAGCCGGCGCACGATGGGCGCCATCTTGATCGCCTCGGGGCGGGTGCCGAAGACAGAGAGGACGCGCATGTGGAAATTCAGTCCCGGCTGCGGGATCGAGGCGGCGGCGAGTGTTGCGGCAGGCCCATTTTTGATCAGCTCATGGAATACGAAAGGCTGACCTCAGCCTGCTGGGCAGAGGCGGTTAGTGCCGGTCAGATGGGTCCTACTGAAATCCGGGGGACTTCACCAGCAAAAAGGTAGCCAGCAAAAACATCGGCGGGGCCGAAGCATCGCATCGTTCCATGACTGCGCCGCCAATCGCGTCTCGCTCGCGCACGGTAACGTGGCCGTGATCAGACCCTTGACCGTAACGGGTGCCTATACTTGACTTCGCCTCGCCGGGGCGTATCTCTCACCGCAGCGTGCTAGGCGCGCATTCGTAGCAATCCCGCAACCGGCCCGCGGCACCCCGCGGGCAAGTCGTGTTTCAAGACCGAAACGCGCAAATAGAACGGACCTCTCCGGCAATGAACCGGATGGCCGTAACGGAACATAACAACCACATGGCAGCATCCGCCACCGCCCGTACCCTGGAACCCAGCGATCACTTCCAAGGCGATACATTCGCCGCTCTGCTGGATGAAACCCTCGGGCGAGATTCCGGCTTCGACGGCTCGGTCGTCACCGGCCGAGTGCTACGGCTCGATCCCGAATATGCCGTCGTCGATGTCGGCCTGAAATCCGAAGGTCGCGTTGCGCTCAAGGAATTCGGCCCCCCGGGCAGCAAGCCCGAACTGCAGCCCGGCGACCTGATCGACCTCTACGTCGAGCGCTATGAGGACCGGGATGGCTCCATCGTCCTGTCGCGCGAAAAGGCGCGGCGGGAGGAAGCCTGGACCAGCCTGGAAAAGGCGTTCGAGACCAGCCAGCGCGTCACCGGCACCATCTATGGCCGCGTGAAGGGCGGCTTCACCGTCGATCTGGGCGGCGCGGTCGCGTTCCTGCCCGGCAGCCAGGTCGATATCCGCCCGGTGCGCGACGTGACGCCGCTGATGAACACGCCGCAGCCGTTCCAGATCCTCAAGATGGACCGCGCGCGTGGCAATATCGTGGTGTCGCGCCGGGCGGTGCTGGAAGAAACCCGTGCCGAGCAGCGCAGCGAGCTGATCCAGGGCCTCAAGGAAGGCCAGATCCTTGATGGCGTGGTGAAGAACATCACCGATTACGGCGCCTTCGTCGATCTCGGCGGCGTCGATGGGTTGCTGCACGTCACCGACATCGCCTGGCGGCGCATCAACCACCCGTCCGAGGCTTTGCAGATCGGCCAGCAGGTCAAGGTGCAGGTGATCCGGTTCAATCCGGAAACCCAGCGCATCAGCCTGGGCATGAAGCAGCTCGAAGCCGACCCGTGGGAAGGCGTGGCG
>DATDIC010000187.1:0-5700 GCA_036521275.1 Acetobacteraceae bacterium | reverse complement strand
CAGCGGCAGGCGCCCGTCCGCCGTCCCCCACTCCAACGCGCACAACGGCAACCCGTCCCACGCCGACAACTGGTGAACTACGGGCTCCATTGCGCCAGCAGAGCCACCCCCGCCTCGTGCAGGCGAGCACGATAGATCGTGACGTTCTCCAGCACCCGCTGCACGTAGTTGCGTGTCTCACCGTAAGGGATCAGCTCGATCCAATCGACCATGTCCACCTTGCCGGTGCGCGGGTCGCCGTTATCCGCAAGCCACTGGCTCACCTTGGCCGGCCCGGCATTGTACGCAGCCACCGCCAGCGGCAGCGAACCGGAGAACTGATCCAGCAGCCGCTGCAGATACGCGGCCCCAAGCTGCATGTTCTGCGCCGTATCCGTCACCAACGAAACCTGCGTGGCCGGCGCCGCGCCGATCTGCCGCGCCATCGCATCCGCCGTCCCCGGCATGAGCTGCATCAGCCCGCGCGCGCCCGCCGGACTGACCACGCCATGATCGAAGCTGCTCTCCTGGCGCATCAGCGCAAACATCACCGCGGGATCGACCTGGGTTGCCGGCGGATCGACCGGCATCGGCCAGCCATCCTGCGGCAGCATCCGCCCCTCCAGCCCCATCCGGCGAGCAATGAACACCGACGCATCCGGCATTCCCAGCGCCAGCGCCAGCCGGGCGCTCAGCGCCTGCTCGCGCGGCAACGACGCCACCTCGCCCATGCGCAGCAGGAAGGCGCGGGCGCGGCCCGGCTCGCCCCACGCAACCAGGATGGCCGCGGCACGCACCAGCTCGTGCGCAGCGAAATCCCACGCCTGATCGTCGGTGAACGACGGATCGGCGGCAGCGTCGATGCGGGTCGCCGGATCCTCGCCGAGCGCCCGCGCCGCCAACTGCCCGTAAAACGTGGTCGGGTACGTGGCAGCCCGCTCATACTCATCGCGCGGATCGCCGCCACTCGCCGCCTTCGCCCGACCGAGCCAGTAATACGCGCGCGCCTGCGTAATGGAGGCGTGCGACGTTTCGGCCAGGCGCTGGAACTGCGGAATTGCCGCAGCCGCGTCATGCAGCCGGCGCAGCGCGATGAACCCCGCCAGGAACGCCGAATCGGCACTATCGGCCGACGACGAAGCCAAATGGTCGTCCGCCATCAGGTAGGCGCCCTGGTTATCCCCGTCCTTCAGCAGCTCGCGCGCCAGGATGTTGCGCTCGGCCCAGAACGCCGCGAGATGATCGCCGGCGGTCTGCTCGGCGACAAACCCATGGTCACGCCAGAACGCCAGCGCGTCGGGGTCGCGCCGCGCCCGCCGCAGCCAGCGCGCTTCGTCCAGCACCAGGCCGGGGCTGTCCCGCTGCGCCGGCGACAGCGTGAGCACCCGCGCCATCGCGTCAGGTGCGTTCTGGATCAGCGCCAGCCGCTCCTTGGCCGCCGCCCGCATATCCGGCGCCAAACGCGCGATCTGCCGCGCCGCCGCCGCCGGCTCCGACCAGGCGAAATGCTGGAACCGCGCCCATTCGTCCGCCGGCGTCAGGATCGGCGCCCAGCGCTTCAGGAACGCCGGCTCGTTCACCGGATCGGCGTAGCCGGCAGTCCACGCCGCACGCGCCTCGGCGGTCGCGGCGTCCCCATTGCCGGCGTCGGCGAGCGCCCCCGCACAGCGCGCCAACGCGGCCGGCAGGGTGATCGGCGTCTGCGTGCACTGGGTCAGCACCGTCTCGTCGCTCGGACTGGACGCGATCGCCTCCTGCCGCCGTCGCTCGAGCGCCGCCTGGTTGGGCCAGTCGGGATTGTCCGCCATGAACGCCGCGATCTCGCCGGCGTCGGCCTGCCCAGGCGTCAGCAGCCGGAAATACAGCACCAGCTTCTCCGCCACCGGATCGGCGTACCCGGACGCATCCGCGGCCGCCTGGGCCCACGCGTCGGCGTGGATCGCCGGCATCGGATTGCCGGCGGCACGCGCGGGGGCAGCAGCGAACAGCAGCACCCCGATCAGCAAGCGAGTCCTCCACGTCATGCGCCCTATCTAGCCGGTCCCGGCCTTGCGATGCATCCCCCACCGGCTTATGCGTTGGGCCGATGGCTACTGTTGCAGCGGAACCTGCCGATCTCCGGCATCCGCAACCGTTCGGAGGACTCCATGTTCAAGGGATCGCTCGTCGCCCTGATCACGCCGATGCGCGCGGACGGGTCGATCGACGAGAAAGCCTACGCGAATTTCGTGGACTGGCAGATCAGCGAAGGCAGCGCCGCTGTCGTTCCGGTCGGAACCACCGGTGAATCGCCCACCCTGACCCACGAGGAGCACAAGCGCGTCGTCGAGATCACCATCGACGTCGCCAGGGGCCGCGTGCCGGTGATCGCCGGTACCGGCTCGAACAGCACGGCGGAAGCGATCGACCTGACCCGCCACGCCAAGAAGGCCGGCGCCGACGCCGCCCTGATCGTCACGCCGTACTACAACAAGCCGACGCAGGAAGGCATGTACCTGCACTTCAAATCGATCGCCGATGCCGTCGATCTGCCCATCATCATCTACAACATCCCGCCGCGCAGCGTCGTCGACATGAGCGTGGAAACCATGGCGCGCCTGGCGCAGCACCGGAATATCGTCGGCGTGAAGGACGCCACCGCGAACCTCGCCCGCCCGCTGCACACGCGCCGCAACTGCGGCGCCGGCTTCTGCCAATTGTCCGGCGAGGACCACACCGCGATCGCCTTCCTCGCGGCCGGCGGCGACGGCTGCATCAGCGTGACCGCGAACGTCGCACCCCGGCTGTGCAACGAGATGCACACCGCCTGGCAGGACGGCCGCGTGAACGAGGCGATCTCCATCCAGGACCGGCTGCTGCCGTTGCACGACGCGCTGTTTTCCGAAACCAGCCCGGGCCCGGTGAAGTTCGCCGCGAGCCTGCTCGGCAAAACCTCCGACCATTGCCGCCTACCTCTTGCCCCACTGGCCGAAGCCACGCGCCAGCGCCTCCAATCCGCCATGACCGAGGTCGGTCTGCTGAACTGACCACCCGACCTCCCCATCCACCCTCGTCATCCGCCCCCCTTCGTCGTTCCCGCGAAAGCGGGAATCCACCTATTACCCGGAACCAGCGGGACCAACGAAACAACCCGCCCCCAATCCAAGTCGCCCCGAGGCGCGCACGCAAAGCCCCATGCCGGACTCCAAACCGAAAAAAGGCCTGATCGCCCACGGCATCGTCGCGCAGAACCGCAAGGCGCGCTTCGACTACGCCATCAAGGACACCGTCGAAGCCGGGCTGGTGTTGCGCGGCCCCGAGGTGAAATCCCTTCGCCACGGCCGGGCCACCCTCACCGAGGCCTGGGCCGGCGAGCGCGACGGCGAGATGTGGCTCTTCAACGCCTACATCCCCGAATACCAGGGCGGCGTGCTGTCGCGCTTCGAGCCCCGCGCACCCCGAAAACTCCTGCTGCGGCGCAAGCAGATACAGCAGCTTGCCGGCTCCGTTTCGCGCGAGGGCATCACCCTGGTCCCGTTACAAATCCATTTCAACGATCGCGGCCGCGCCAAGGTGCTGCTGGGCCTGGGCGAGGGGCGCAAGAAAGCCGACAAGCGCGCGGCCATCGCGGCGCGCGACTGGCAGCGCGACAAGGCGCGCCTCATGCGGATGCGCGGCTAGCGCGGCGGGCCGCCAACACGGAACCTGCCCACCCAGCCCCCAAAAATGCGAAATCTGTCCTGGCACCGGCGAACGAGAGTGGCTACAACGGCTCCGGAAACCGTGATCGAGATATTCCCCAATGCGCCGCGGGCTTTTTTTGGTTTTGTTTGTCCTGGCTGGGTGCAGCACTCTGCCGAGCCTCCCCGAGCAGGGCTTCGTCGACCAGGCCGGCTGGCGCCATCACCAGACCCAGCAGGACGTTGACGCGATCATTGCCGGCATGAACCACGCCCGCGCCCAATCCGAACGCATGGCCAGACAGGCCCCCTAAGCACTCGCCACTCAGACCACCACAACGCCGACCGCCGTGCGGGACTCGCCCACATCCCCGCACACCTCCCATCATCCCCGCACCCCTCCCGTCATCTCCGCACCCCTCCCGTCATTCCCGCGAAAGCGGGAATCCACCTCCCTCCCAGCCACCCGCCGCCCAACCCACCTTCAGCGTACCACCGGCACAGTCACCCCAACCATATCGCCCTCGCGCACGATCGAGGCCAGACGCGCCTCGTCCCACCCCTCCGTCCCCTCCGGCCGCATCGGCAGCACCATCCACCGATAATCGGCCGTCGAATCCACCACCTGGATCCGCACGCCGTCCGGCAACTGCGTGCCCCACTCCATCAGCAACCCGCGAGGATCGCGCACCGCGCGCGCCCGATAAGCGGCCGACTTGTACCAGAATGGCGGATACCCCAGCACCGCGCGCGGATAGCAACTGCACAACGTGCAGACCACCAGGTTATGCACCGCCGGCAAGTTCTCCAGCACCCCCAGAGGCGGCGCCCCCCGCATCGGAATTCCCATCGCCTCCGCCGCTCGCGTCCCGTCCCCCAGCATCAGCGCCCGGAACTCCGGATCAACCCAGGCCCGCGCCACCATCCGCGCCCCCTGGCCCGGCGAGGCCCGCTCCGTAACCGCAATGCGCTCGGCGATTTCCGCCGGCGTGGCGATGCCCTTCTCCGCCAGAAGCCCGCGCAACCCGTTCAGCAGCCTCTCGCCGTCGGTTTCCAGGATGGTCATGCCGGCTCCAACCAGTGTTCGAAAATTTCCACCAGCAACGAATCGCCCGCCCGCCCCTCGTGCCAGACCGCCGGCTGGTCGAACGCCACATGATACAGCGCGCGCTTCGCCGCCGGCCGCCCGAACGCCAGATCCTCCGGGTTCGCGAACTCCCCCAGCCGGCGAACCACGCGCCCCCGCTCGCCGCGCAGATAATGCGGCGTGCGGATATGGCACGGCCCCTTCGTCTCCGGCCACTCATCCTTCACCCGCACCAGAGTGCCCGCCGCAAACGCCATCACGCCTGCTCCATCGCGGCGCGCAGCTCGGCCTCAGAGATGACACCCTTGCGCAGCAACGTATCGGTGATGGAGCGGATCCAGCGCTGGTAATAACTGAGCCGATGATACGTTTCTTCCGGAATGGCCTCTATCCCCCGCCGCAGCTCATCCACCGTCATCAGCCCTTTCAGGCTGAGCACCTGGCGCAGCGCATCCACCTCCTTGTCGAAATCGGTCAGCGCGTGCGGTTCGATATCGACCGGCTCGCACATGAATTTCGGCGCACCGCCGAGGTCGTGGTGCGCGCGCGGCACATCCTTGTCCATGGCGATGAGCCTACCCCCCGCCGTCGCGTGGCGGCAAGCTTGAGTGGCCATCATGCCCGCGAAGAACCCGTCATGCCCGCGAAGAACCCTTCGTGCCCGCGAAGAACCCGTCGTGCCCGCGAAGAACCTGTCATGCCCGCGAAGGCGGGCATCCAGGCGAACAGCACCGAATCCCTGAGGGTATGCGTGATTCCCGTCCTCGCCTTCGCAGGGACAACTGCGCCGGCATGACGAACTTCGCACCAAATCGGTCGCCAGACCACCGAGCGCACGGCCACGTGCTTCCTGCAAATATCCGATGGCATCGGATTCCCCGGACCAGCGGAACGGTGCTAGATTGGCCTCATGGACAAGACCATTCGCCGTTACACCGATTTTGCGGAAATGAAGGCGGACGAATACCGCTACTG
>DATDIC010000186.1:0-24107 GCA_036521275.1 Acetobacteraceae bacterium | reverse complement strand
GGGGGTGATCAACGCGCTGAAGGCGCATGGGATTACGCCGGGTCAGCAGACGCTGGTGGCGGGGGCGGATGCGCAACCGGAGAGCCTGGATGCGGTGAAGTCCGGCGTGCAGCTCGATACGGTGACCCATGCGCCGTTTGTCGAGGCGTATTGGGCGGTCGAAGCGATGGCCAACGAGCTGGCGGACCACACGAAGCCAAGTGCCGACAAATTCCCGCATGGCGACGTGATCATTCCAATGACGCTGGTGACGCAGCAGAATGTGGGCCAGGTCGCCGCTTGGGGTACGCCCCAGGCGATCCCGCCGCTGCCGTACGGCAAATCTGAGAGCTATCCGGTGACGGCCGCCAAGTGAGCGGGCAAAGCGCCGCAGTGCAGCCGCTGCTGTCGGCCCGTTCGCTGGTGAAGACGTTCGGGCCGGTGCGGGCCGTGGATGGCGTCAGCTTGGATGTGTATCCGCGCGAGGTGCTCGGTATCATCGGTGACAACGGAGCGGGTAAATCGACATTCCTGTCGCTGCTGACCGGGTTTCACCACCCCGATTCGGGGCAGATTTTCTATCGCGGTCGGCAGGTGACCGTGGGTTCGCCTCGGGTGGCGCGACATGAGCTGAAGATCGAGATGATCTATCAGAAGCTGGAACTGGCGCCCGACCTGACGGTCTGGGAAAACCTGTTTTTGGGAGAAGAGCTGCGGTTGTTCCGGGTCATCGCGGACCGACGGAGGATGCGGCGGCGGGCTGGGCAGGTGCTGCAGGAGCTTAATCTGAAAATCTCGCCCGATGATCTATTGGGGGAGTTGTCCGGTGGCGAGCAGCAGGCGGTGGCGATCGGGCGGGCGTTGCTGTTCGACCGCCAGATCATCATCATGGACGAGCCGACCGCGGCGATCTCGGTGCAGAAGGTGCGGGACGTGCTGGAGCTGATCCGACGGCTGCGCGAGGCGGGGAAATCGGTGCTGATGGTGAGCCACCGGTTGGAGGACCTGCTGGCCGTGTGCGACCGGATAGCGATTTTCTACCACGGCACGATCAGGCGGGTGATGGAGAACCGCGCACTGGACGTCGGCGACCTGGTGCATGCGATGTTTTGAGCTGATGTCGGATCACATGATATCGTCACGTATGCAGGCAGTGGCTTGGCCGGTGGCGATGGTGCGCAGTGGTGGGACGTCGCCGGCACAGGCAGGCAGGGCGTAGCGGCAGCGGGTGCGGAACACGCAGCCGGAGGGCGGGTTGGCCGGGCTGGGAGGGTCGCCTTCCAGCAGGATACGGCGACCGGTCGCGCCGGTGCCGGGTTCCAGCACCGAGGACAGCAACGCCTCGGTGTAGGGGTGGCGCGGGCGGCGGTAGAGATCGCGGGCGGCGGCGGTTTCCATGACCCGGCCGAGATACAGCACGATCACGCGGTCGGAGAGATATTCCACGAGTGCCAGGTCGTGGGCAATGAACAGCATCGCCAGGCCCAGGCTGCGCTGTAGCTCCGACAACAGGTTGATGATCTGCGCCTGCAATGACACGTCGAGGGCGGAGACGGCCTCGTCGGCGACGATGAGCTTCGGGTCGAGTGCAAGTGCTCGGGCGATGCCTATGCGCTGCCGTTGGCCGCCGGAGAACTGGTGCGGGTAGCGGCGCAGCGCGTCGGCCGGCAAGCCGACCAGCCGCAGCAGCTCCGCCGCGCGTTCCGAGCGGTCGACGCGGCCACGGCCAATGCCATGAATGGTGAAAGGCTCGGTGAGGATGGCTTCCACCGTCATGCGCGGGTCGAGCGAGCCGAACGGGTCCTGGAAGATTGGTTGCACCTGGCGCCGGAATGGCTTCAGGGCGCGCTCGGGCAGGTCGGTGACATCTTCACCGGCGAAAATGATGCGGCCGGCGGTGGGCTCGATCAGCCGCAGGATGGCATTGCCGATGGTGGTCTTGCCGGAACCGGACTCGCCGACCAGTCCGACCACCTCGCGCGGCGCTATCGTGAAGGACACGTCGTCCACGGCTCGCACCGGCTGCCGTCCGGACAGCAGGCGGCCGGTATGGAACTGGACCGACAGGTGCTGGATGTCGAGCAGCGGTGCAGTCATTCTGCCGCGATGTCCCGCCAACGCAGGCAGCGCACCTCGTGCTGCTCGCCGCAAGGTTCCAGGGGTGGCGGGCGGACGTCGCACAGAGCGGGCCGGAAGAACATGCAGCGTGGGTGGAAGGCGCAGCCGGTGGGCAGGTGCGCGAGGTCCGGGACGCTGCCTGGTATCGTTGCCAAGGGCCCGGTCGAGCGGTCCAGGCCAAGCCTGGGTACCGCCTGCATCAGCCCCATCGTGTAGGGCAAACGAGGGGCGGCGAAGACCGGCTGGCGCGGACCCGATTCCACGCACTGGCCCGCATACATCACCAGCACGCGGTCGGCGATTTCTCCGGCGACGCCTAGATTGTGGGTGACGAAGATCATCGCCATGCCCAGTTCCCGTTGCAACCGGCGCAGCAAGTCAATGATCTGCGCCTGCACCGTGACGTCGAGGGCGGTGGTAGGCTCATCGGCCAGCAGCAGAGCGGGACGACAGGCGAGCGCCATGCCGATCATCGCCCGCTGGCGCATGCCGCCGGACAACTCGTGCGGATAGGTGTTCAGCCGGGCGGCCGGATCGGGAATGCCGAGCAGCGCCAGCATCTCGGCGGCACGCGCCCGGGCGGCGCGGGAGGAGAGGGGTTCGTGGAACTGCAGGGCCTCGATGATCTGCTCGCCGATCGTGTACACCGGATTGAGGGAGGTCATCGGCTCCTGGAAGATCATGGCGATCTCCGCGCCGCGGATGCGCTGCATGCCGTCCTGATCGAGCCGGGCGAGGTCGCGCACCATGCCGTCCTTGCAAGCCAGGCGGATGCTGCCGCCGAGCATACGTCCGGCGGGGCGGGGCAGGAGGCCCATCAGCGCCAGACAGGTGGCGGATTTTCCCGAGCCGGACTCACCCACAATGACCAGCGTCTCGCCGCGCTGCAGAGAGAAAGACAGGTCGCGTACGACCGGAATGACGCTGCTGTGCGCGGCGAAGCCGACGGTCAGGCCGCTGACTTCCAGCAGTGTTCCGGTCATTGGCGGCGGCGCGGGTCGGCGTAGTCGCGCAAGGCGTCGCCGATAAGGTTGAAGCCGAGCACGACGACGAAGATCGCCAGTCCGGGGAAGGTGGCGATCCACCAGGCTGACAGGAAATAGTCATGGCCGTCGGCGAGCATGGCGCCCCAATCCGCCGCCGGTGGCTGCGCGCCCAGGCCGAGGAACGCCAACCCGGCGGTCTCCACCACCACCGAGCCGGCCTGCAAGGTGGCCAGTACCAGGACGGGAGTGAAACAGTTGGGCAGCACGTGGCGCAGCATCAGGCGCGTGCGGCCGCTGCCCAGGGCGCGGGCGGCGCGGACGTAATCGGCACTGCGGACGGCCAGCACCTGGCCACGCATCATGCGGGCATATTGCGGCGTGTAGACGATACCGATCGCGATCAGCGCGTTGGTCAGGCTGGGGCCGAGCGCGGCGACGATGATGAGCGCCAGCAGCAGATAGGGGAACGCCAGCAGGATATCGACGAAGCGCATGATCGCGGCGTCGATGGCTCCGCCGACAAAGCCGGCCACCAGGCCCATCACTCCCCCCAGTCCGAGCGCGAGACCGTCGGCCACGACGATTGCCAGCAGCGCGTCGCGCGTCCCGAACAGGACCCGGCTGAACACGTCGCGCCCGTACTGGTCGGCACCGAACAGATGATCGAACGAGGGTGGGGAGAGTGCGCTGGACAGGTCCTGGTCGGTCGGATCGTACGGCGAGACCAGTGGCGCCAGGACGGTGAGCGCGATGAACAGCAGCACGAGGAAGGCGCCGACGCGGACCGTGCCGCGGCGGGTGAGGGTGTTCCAAGCCTCCCAGGCGGGGCTTTCGGTTATCGGGCGGCGGGCAACCGAGGCGCTCACGCCCGCCGGATCCGCGGATCGAGAAAGCTGTAGCTGAGATCGACGACCAGGTTCACCAGCACGAACACCACGGCGATGAACAGGGCGCCGGCCTGCACCACGGGGTAGTCGCGCGACAGGATCGAATCGACCATCAGCCGGCCGAGGCCGGGCAAGGAAAAGATGGTTTCGGTCAGTACCGCGCCCGACAGCAGCAGGCCAAGTTGCAGTCCGATCACCGTGACCACCGGGATCAACGCATTGCGCAGGACGTGGCGCCGGATGACACGCCGCGCGGGCAGGCCCTTGGCCCAGGCGGTGCGCACATGATCCTGGGTGAGGACGGCCAGCATTTCGGATCGGGTGATGCGGGTGATCAGGGCGAGCGGAACCGTGGCGAGCGTGCAGGCTGGCAGCAGCAGGTGGCGAATGGCTTCGAAAATCATGTCGGGCTGGCCGGTGAACAGCGCATCCAGCACGCTCATGCCGGTGATGCGGGGCGGCGAAAGTTCGGGTGGCATCTGGCCGCCGATCGGCAGCCACCCCAGGATGCCGCCGAACAGCAGCAGCAGCATCAGACCGAGCCAGAAGATCGGCATCGAGACGCCGAGCAGGCTGCCAGTGAGCACGGTGTTATCGAGCCAGGAGTTGGGGCGCAGCGCGGCGATGACGCCGAGCGGGACGCCGATCAGCGTGGCAATCGACAGCGACGCGAGCGTGAGCTGCAAGGTGACCGGGAACGCGATCAGCACGTCGTCGAAGGCCGGGTGATTGGTTTGCAGGGAGATGCCGAAATCGCCGTGCAGCGCCTGGGCGGCGAAGCGCGCGTACTGGACCCAGACCGGACGATCGATGCCGAGCTGGGCGCGCAGGCGCGCCAGCGATTGCGGCGTTGCATGGTCGCCCAGCAGCATCTGCGCGACGTCGCCGGGCAGGACGTGCATGAGCAGGAAAACGATGATGCTGACGCCAACGATGACCAGCAGGAGCTGTCCCAAGCGTCCTGCAATGGTCCCGATCATTTTCCTCCGTCCACGCTAAGCGTCTGGCCGGTGATCCAGCCAGCATGGTCGGACAGCAGGAACAGGGTGGCGTCGGCGATATCGTCCACGCTGCCGAGCCGGCGCAGGGCGATGCGGTCGATCAGGTGCTGCTGGCCTTCCTGGCCGTAGGACTGCCACTGCTTCTCGCTGCTGGGATTGCTGCGCACGAATCCGGGGGCGACGCTGTTCACGGTGATGCCGAAGGGACCAAGCTCGTGGGCAAGCTGGCGGGTCAGGCCGATCTCGCCTGCCTTGGCCGAGGCGTAGGCCTGGATGCCGGTGAGACTGACTCCAAGACCAGCGCCGGAGGAGATGGTGACAATGCGGCCCGAGCGGGCGCGCTTCATCGCCGGTACGACCGACTGGGCGCACCAGAAGGCGCCGGTGAGGTTAACATCGAAGATGGCGTGCCAGTCCTGCGGAGTGATCTCCTCCAGCGGACGGCCGACCTGACCGACGACACCGCCCGCGCTGTGCACCAGGATGTCGATGCGCCCGGTCTGCTGTTCCACGCTGTGCACGAGCGCGCGAATTGCGTCGCGGTCGGTCACGTCCAGCCGGTGCGGCTGACAGGAAGTACCGGCGATGCGGGCGGTTTCGGCGAGCTCGTCGGCGAGGATGTCGGTGGCCCAGACGCGGGCACCCAACGCGGCGAGCTTGCAGGCGATCGCCCGGCCGAAGCCGTGAGCGGCGCCGGTGACGATAGCTGTGCGAGTGGCAAAATCTATTTTCATTGATCAAGCAATTACGGTTGGGGCGCTTTGCAGCGGATTATTCGCACAGCCATCATGCCAGGGTTGGCCGCTATCCTTTCTGGGCGTCGTCGCTGCCGAGCGGCACGGGAATCCACTGCATGCCATCCTGCCGCTGGATCAGCATAAGCACGGATCGGCGATTTTCCTTGCGCACCGCGTCCACGTGCTGCTGCACATCGGCGGGTGTGTTGACCTCGCTCTGCTGCACTTCCACGATCACGTCACCTGGTTTCAGCCCCTGTTTGGCGGCGGCGCCGTCGGGCGCCACCTCGGTTACCACCACACCCTTCTGATGATCGCCGAGCTGGAACTTGTCTTTGGTTTCGGCAGTAACCGGAGACAGCTTCATGCCCAGGCCGGTCAGATCCGTCGGCTGTGGTACGGCGGGTTGGGCCGGGGTGGTGGCGGCCAGCGCGGTCTTGGTGTCGTCGGGCATTTCGCCCAGCGTAGCCTGCAGCGTGACCTGCTTGCCGTCGCGCCAGACCAGAACCGGAACCTGCTTGCCGACTTCCGAATCGGCAACGATGCGTGGCAGGGCGCGCATATCCTTCACGTCCTGGTTATTGAACTGCAATATGACATCGCCGTTGCGCAGATGTGCCTTGTCGGCCGGCCCGTTGGGATTGACCCCGGCAACCATCGCGCCGGAGGACGGGTGCAGCCCCAGGCTTTCGGCGATATCCGGCGTAACTTCCTGGATGCGCACGCCCAGCCAGCCGCGCCGCGGATGGCCGAACTGGCGCAACTGGTCCACATCCATCTTGGCCATGTTGGCCGGGATGGCGAACCCGATGCCGATCGAGCCGCCGGAAGGCGAGTAAATGGCCGTGTTGATGCCGATCACCTGCCCGTCCATGTTGAACAGCGGGCCGCCGGAGTTGCCGCGGTTGATCGGCGCGTCGGTCTGGATGAAGTCATCGTACGGGCCTTCATGGATGTCGCGGCCGCGCGCCGACACGATCCCGGCGGTCACCGTGCCACCAAGGCCGAATGGATTGCCGATCGCCAGCACCCAGTCGCCGATCCGCATAGCGGTGGAATCGCCGAACTGGAGCGCCGGCAGGGGCTTGTCGGAATGCACTTTCAGCAAGGCGATGTCGCCGGCAGTGTCGCGCCCGACGACGGTGGCTTTCAAAGAGGTATTGTCCTGCAATGTAACGGTGATCTCGTCGGCGCCCTCGATAACGTGATTGTTGGTCACGACCAGACCGGACGGATCAACGATGAAGCCGGAACCCAGGCTTTGCATCCGCCGCTCTTCCGGTGGCGGTTGCTGGTCGTTGCCACCGCCGCTGCCGCCGCCGTTGGGCCGATGACGGTTCATGAAGTCCTTGAAGAACTGCTCGAACGGGGAGCCCGGCGGGAACATCGGCATGTCGGGTCCCGAGGCCGTCTTCACTTCGGTCGTGGACGAGATGTTGACCACCGCGGGCAGCAGTTTGGCGGCCAGGTCCGCGAAGCTGTCCGGAGCCGGACGGGCGACTGCCGCGGGTGTAAAAACGAGGCCACCGAGCGGCATGGCCGCCGACGCTGCGCCGGCGAGTGCCGCGGCCCGGAGCAAGCGGGACGAAGGGAGTTTCATAGGTGTATGTCCCTCTTTAGGTTCCTTACGAACCTGATGATCCTTGAGCCGATGACCCTAGCAGATGATCCCGGGCCAATGATCCCGGGCCAATGATCCCTCGGGGCGTGATCCGACGTCAATGCGCTGCCGGGGTCGGCGGAGTGAGAAGATAGCGCAGAAAGTCGTTGTCGGGAGTCAAGATGAGGCGCGTATGCCCGCCGGTGAAGGCGGCCCGATAGGCGTCCAGGGTGCGCCATGCCGCGAAGAAGCCCGGATCCTGCGAGAACGCGGCGCCGTACAAGCGGGAGGCTTCGGCCTCGCCCTGGCCACGGAGCTGATCAGCGGTGGCGCGGGCGTCGGCCAGCAGCACGGTGCGGTCGCGGTCGGCATCGGCGCGGATCTTTTGTGCCGCTTCGGCGCCCTCCGCACGTAACTGGGCGGCAATGCGCTGGCGCTCGGACTGCATGCGCGACAACACCGCCTCGGTGTTTTCGCGCGGCAGATCGGCACGGCGGATGCGGACATCCTCAACGACCACGCCGAACCCTTTCATTTCACCGTTCACCTGATCGCGGATGCTAGCCATTATGTGATCCCGGTCGGCGGACAAAACGTCCGGCAGCGAGCGGGTGCCGAGCTGGCGGCGGATGGCCGATGAGACGATAGCATTCAGTCGCACCTGGATGCCCTCCTCGCCGGCGCCGACTGCCTGGTAATAGCGTAGCGGGTCGGTGATGCGGAACATGGTGAAACTATCGACAATAAGGCGGCGCTGGTCGCCCAGGATCACCTCCTCGCTGGGGGTGACGAGGTTAAGCAACCGCCGGTCGAATTCGATCACCGTCTGCACGAAGGGGATCTTGGTGTGCAGGCCAGGGTCGTTGATCACTTGCACCGGGCGGCCGAATTCCGTGATCAGCGCCTGGTTGGTCTGGGCGACGGTGAACAGAGATGCGTTGATCAGCACGACCGCCACGACGATCGCCGCGAGCCCGATGATGAGCGTGCGCCTCATGGCGATTGCCTCGGCGGCTGCGCAGGAGCGGACGCGGCTGATTGCGCCGGCGGCTGCACGGGCGGGGGTGGGTTTGGCGGCGTGACGCCGTCAACCTGAAGGTACGGCAGCAACCCCTTGACCTTATCGTCCAATACGATGGTCGGTGAGTGGGTAAGGATGTCGCGCATGGTGTCGAGGTACATGCGTTGCAGGGTGATGTCCTTGGCGGCGCGGTAGGCGGCGAGGACGGACAGGAACCGCTTGGTGTCGCCGGTTGCCAAGGCGACGGTCGCCTGCTTCTCGCCCTGGCCGACGGCGACGACGCGGGCGGCATCACCGCGGGCGCGCGGGACGATGTCGTTCGCATAGGCCTGGGCTTCGTTGCGCAGCCGCTCGGCGTCGGTGTTGGCCCGCTGCACGTCCCGGAAGCTTTCGATGACCGCTTCCGGCGGATCGGCCTTCTGCAGCAGCACCTGCGTGATCTGAACGCCGGCGTGATAGCTGTCGAGAATGTGCTGCGACTGCTCCATCACGTCGCCGGCGATTTGCGCTCGCATCGGCCCGAGCGCGGGCTGGATCGGCGTGCGGCCCATGACTTCGCGCAGGACGCTTTCGGCAACCGCTTTGACCGTGACGTCCGGGTCGCGGGTCTTGAACAGGTAGTCGAACGCATTGTCGATGCGCCAGAGCAGGGTAAGATCGATGTCGATGATGTTCTCGTCGCCGGTGAGCATGAGGCTTTCGGCGGGGACTTCGCGGCGGCCGGCGGCATTTGCCGATTCGTCCTCCGAGGGGCCAGAGCGATAGCCGATCTCGATGCGGTTGATGCGTGTGACAGCCGGGGTCTCGGCGGATTCGATTGGCCAGGGGAGATGGTAATTCAGGCCCGGCAGCGTGGTGCGGTTGAAGGCACCGAAACGCAGCACGACGCCTTGCTCGTCGGGCTGAACTCGGTAGAAGCCGCTGACCAGCCACAAGGCGATGACACCGATTCCCAGGAAAATGAGGCCGCGATTCCCGGCGCCGGATCCACCGGGCGTGCCACGCCCCAGCAGGCGCCGTATGGCGAGCTGAATGCGGGAGATGATCTGGTCGAGGTCCGGTGGCGGGGGCACCCGGCCGCCCGGGCGCCAGCCGCCTGGTCCTCCCCAGGGACCGCCCGGACGTGGCCCTCCTGCCGGGCCGCGCGGCTCGTCATCGTTACCATTAGGGGGAACCGAATGCGGTCCGCCGGAGCCCCACGGGCCCGGACCGCCGGAATTGGACGCCATTGGTTGTTGCAGTTCCTCAATATTCGCCGGGCTGGCGGCCACCTGGGCCGGCGCTGGCCGCTGTTGGCGGTCGGCCCGTCAGGCGCCACATAAGCAGGTAATACCGGCCGCGTTCACGGCTGTGTCATATCCACCCCTCGAACAGGGTTTGCAAGCACATGGGCACTGCCGGATCCGGACCGCTCTCGGTCGAAACGTTGCGTGAGGCGCTGCGGCGCATCAAGGACCCGGCTTCAGGGCGCGACATCGTCGCGGCTGGGCTGGTGGAGGGGATCGAGCTGCGCGACGGGCTGGTGCAGGTGGCGCTGCTGACGGACCGGGCGCACGCTGCGGCGATGGAGCCGGTGCGGCGCGAGGCAGAACGCGTGCTGGCGCACCAGCCAGGCGTGCGCAACGCGACCGCGGTGCTGACAGCGCACAAGGCGCCCGCGGCCTCGCCGCCGCCCGCCGAGCCGCAGGGCCAGAAGCCGGCGCTGCTGCTGCCCGGCGTCAAGGCGATCCTGGCGGTGGCGTCGGGCAAGGGTGGGGTGGGCAAATCGACGGTCGCGGTGAACCTGGCAGTGTCGCTGGCACGCCAGGGATTGGCCACTGGACTGCTGGATGCAGATATCTACGGGCCAAGCCTGCCGCGCATGTTGGGGGTTTCCCGCAAGCCGGAGGTTCGCGCCGAACGGATGTTGCCGATTGAGGCGTGGGGCCTGAAATGCATGTCGATCGGGTTTTTGGTGGAGGAGGAGACACCGATGATCTGGCGCGGCCCCATGGTGATGGGCGCGCTGGAGCAGATGATGGGCCAAGTGGAATGGGGCGCGCTGGACGTGCTGGTCGTGGATATGCCGCCGGGTACCGGGGACGCACAGCTAACCATGGCCCAGCGGGTGGCGCTGAGCGGAGCAGTGATCGTGTCCACGCCGCAGGATATCGCGCTGATTGATGCGCGGCGCGGGGTGCGGATGTTCGAGCGGGTACGAGTGCCGGTGCTGGGGCTGGTGGAGAACATGAGTTTTTTCTGCTGCCCGGAATGCGGACATCGGACGGAGATTTTCGGCCATGGCGGTGCGCGACTGGAGGCGCAGCGGCTGGGGACGACATTCCTGGGCGAAATTCCGCTGCTGCTCGATATCCGGACCACCGCCGACGCGGGCACGCCGATCGTGGCAGCCGCACCGGACGGTGCCGCGGCGCAGGCGTTCGCGGCGGTGGCAGCGCGGGTTTGGGAGAAGGTTGCGGGAGGAGCGGGCGGGCGCGAATCGAGACCGCGGATCGTGGTTGGTTGCTAGCGGGAACCGTGATCAGGGTCGGGCCATCAACCTCACCGGTGTCGCGAAGCCGCCTGCCAGCAAGCCCACTCCGGCGGGCACTGTACACGGATATTTAAGCACGGCGGCTCTATCGTGCGGGGCATGGCGGTTCGTTTGGTGCAACGAACCCCGCCATCACCTGGCAGCCGGAGCCGGTCAGGTTTCCTTTGTCCAACCAGTGCAATTCCCAATCCGTTATTGGTGGCGAACTTCCCTGCCCGAAGACGGATCAGGCGACGCTCGCCGGGTCGGTGTTTCCGCCGCAAACCAGGATGCCGATTCGGGCGTCCGCTGGCGGCGCGAACGTGCCGGACAGGAGCGCTGCAAGAGCGGTAGCCCCGCCCGGCTCCGCAACCAGACGCAACCGGTCCCAGAGCAAGCGCTGGGCGGCGCGAATCGCGTCATCAGAGACCAAAATCGCTGCTGCGACGTGCCGCTTGGCGATCGGATACATCAGCTCGCCGACCTGGCGGGCGCCCAGGCTGTCAGCCGCCAACCCGCCAACCGGTGCGGGAACCGGGTGCCCGGCCGCCAGCGCGTCATGCAGCGCCGGACAGCCTTCCGGCTCGACCGCGATCACCGCGGCGCTTCCAGCATACCACCCAGCAATGCCCCCGATCAGCCCGCCGCCCCCGGCTGCCACCAGGATGTGCGTTAGATCGGGCGCATCCTGTTCGAACTCACGGCCGAGGGTGCCCTGACCGGCCAGCACATCGGCATCGTCATAGGCGTGGATTTCCAGGGCGCCGGTTTCGGCCTGACGGGCGCGGCTCGCGGCCAGCGCCTCGGCATAGGTCGCGCCCGTCTGCACCACGCGTGCGCCATAGCTGGCGATTCGCGCGACCTTGGCGGGCGGCGTGAGAATGGGGACGAAAATCTCGGCTGGCACATCCAGGGAGCGGGCCGCGTAGGCGACCGCCGCGCCATGGTTCCCACCGGACGCGGCGATGACGCCATTGGCCGGCGGCCCGGCGACGAGCAGCCGGTTGAAAGCCCCACGCGGCTTGAAACTGCCCGTGTGCTGCAGGAGTTCAAGTTTCAGCGCGAACGGACAGGAAACGCGGAACTCAGCCCCGGCAAGCCACAGCAGCGGCGTATGGCGGACATAAGCGCCTATGCGGCGGGCGGCCGCGGCAATTGCGGGACGATCTGTCATTTCGGTGGGCACGCTGGCATGTGGCGTTTATTGGGACAAGCCTCGCATTCAGGTGCTTTCTTTCCGGCTGGCATCGGATCAGATTGCGCGCCCATGAACGCCCTGCGACACATCCATGCAAGCTGCGTGGCAAGGGACGGGGCTGGCGTGTTGCTGCTCGGACCGCCGGGTTCGGGCAAATCGGACCTTGCGCTGCGGCTGATCTCGCGCGGGTTTCTGCTGGTCGGCGACGACCAGGTGACGATCCAGCGCGATACGGTGCGCCCGGCTGCTGCTTTGGCTGGCCTGCTGGAGGTTCGGGGATTGGGGATCGTGCGGATGCCATTCGCGGCGGAAGCAAAGCTGGTGCTGATGGTGGATCTGGCCCCCGGCAGATCCCCGGCCGAAATGACATCGCGGATGCCCGAACCATGCCGGACGCGGGAGGGGGTACCGGTGATCGCGCTGGACCCGTGTGCCGCTTCGGCACCGGATCGCGTGATCCTGGCGCTCGATTGTGCGCTGGGGCGAGTGACCCAGCTCGCCGGAGCGTTTGCGCCATGAGCGTCCCCGCCGAGCCGCTCCGAGTCGTGCTGGTCACCGGCCTGTCGGGCGCCGGGAAGGTTTCTGTTCTGCGAGCTCTGGAGGATCTTGGTTACGAGGCGGTCGATAACCCGCCGCTGCCGATGCTGGAGCAGATGATCGGCCGCACCGATCGCAAGCTGGCCATCGGAGTGGACGCCCGCACCCGCGGCTTCGACGCGACCAGGGTGCTGGAAGCGCTGGAGCGCCTGAGGTCAAATGCCGGTCTCCGGCCGGAGCTGATTTATGTTACCGCCGACCAGGCGGTGCTGCTTCGCCGTTATAGCGAGTCCCGGCGCCGCCATCCGCTAGCGCCGCAGGGACGGGTGGTGGATGGCATCGCGGAGGAGAGAATCCTCGTGGCGCCACTGCGGGACGTGGCCGACCTGATCATCGATACGTCGGAGCTGCCGGTCGCGGAGATGCGCCACGAGGTGGAGCGGCATTTCGGCGCCGGGGCCGATTCGCAGGCGCCGCGCATGGCGGTTACGTTAATCTCGTTCGCTTATAAGTTCGGCCTGCCGCCGGACGCGGATCTGGTATTCGATGCAAGGTTTTTGCGAAATCCACACTACGACCCCATTTTGCAGCCTCGGACGGGGCTCGACGACGCGGTTGGCCGGCACGTTGAAGCCGACCCGGATTTCGCCGCGTTCTTTCGCTCGCTGACGGGCTTGTTGGAACTCCTCTTGCCGAGGTTCGTCCAGGAGGGCAAGAAGTACGCAACGATCGCCGTCGGCTGCACGGGCGGGCGTCATCGCTCCGTGTACGTGACCGAGCGGTTGGCTGCGCATCTGGCGTCCCGCTTTATGGCCGGTGACGTCGCTACCGCTTGGCGGGTGCACGTGGTACATCGCGAGCTGGCTCGCGAGGCCCAGGCAACCCCCGCACTCCGTCCAGGGCCGCGCCGGGACGGGGACGCCGATAGGCTGAGTGACGGCGACGCGCGACCGCCGCCGGTTCAGGCACAGGAGGCCTGAGGCAACACCATGAGTTATTTAGTCCGACTTTCAGCACGGGGTCATTTCAACAACCCATGATCGGCATGGTCCTGGTCACCCACGGCCGCTTGGCGGTGGAACTGCGTTCTGCCATGGAACACGTGGTCGGCGCGCAACGGCATGTGGCTACCGTATGCATCGGCCCCGACGACGACATGGACAACCGGCGCGCCGAGATCGAGGCATGTATCGAGCGGTGCGACACCGGCGATGGTGTCGTGCTGCTGACTGACATGTTCGGCGGTACGCCCTCCAACCTGGCGATTTCCATGATGGAGCGCAAAGGCGTCGAGGTGATTGCCGGCGTAAACCTGCCGATGCTGGTGAAGCTGGCGAAGGTGCGATCCAACCAGCCGTTACCGGACGCAGTGAACTGCGCGGAGGCTGCGGGACGAAAATACATCGCCGCCGCCTCCCATGTGCTGCATTTGTGTCCGCGCGCGAATGGCGGGAACGGCAGTACTTCGTGCAAGTGATTGATCACCGGCGGCGACATGCCGCCTTCCCAACGCCCCGCTTCGCTCCAAGCGAAATAGCGGGGTGGCGATAGGCATGACGGCGCCTGATGAGATCGCTCCCGCAAGCGGATCCTCTGGCGAACCCGGGGCGCCGGTCCTCAGCCTTATCGTCAAGATAACCAACAAGCGTGGCATGCACGCGCGGGCGGCTGCGCGATTCGTGGCGCTGGCCGAGCGGTTCGGCGCTTCGGTGGACGTCCTCCGCGACGGCCAGACCGTCTCCGCCAGGTCTATCATGGGGCTGATGATGCTGGGGGCGGGACCAGGATCCGAGATCGAGCTGCGCGCCGAGGGCTGGGATGCCAAGGAGGCGCTGGAGGCCCTGGCAGGTCTCGTCGAGTCCGGCTTCAATGAGCCGGACTGATCCGCCACCGCCGCAACACAAGCGCCTTGTAGGGATGATGAAGCGCGCCGAGCGGCCGGAGGCGCGATTCGCCGGGATACCGGTGTCTGCCGGGGTGGCGATCGGCCCGGTATTCGGCTCCACCGAGCCTGAGGCGCGCATCACGCGGCTGAAGATCCAGGCCAGCGACATCGGCGCGGAAGGCGCGCGGCTGGAAGCGGCGATCGCACAGTCGCGCAAGCAGTTGAACAAGCTGCGCGCGCGGCTTGCGGTCTTGCCGGAGGACAGCCAGGCGGAAATTGCGCCGCTGATCGACGTCTATCTGCGGATGCTGGAATCGTCGCGCCTGATCCGCGGGGCACGGCGGCGAATCGCCGAACTGCTGGTCTCGGCGGAAAGTGCGGTGTTTGAGGAAGCGGGAGAGATCGCCGACGCTATCCTCGCGCAGGCGGAGCCGAGTATGCCGGCGGACGACCAGGCAAGCCTGGCCCGACGGGCGGACGAGATCCACGAGATAGGCCGCCGCTTGATCCGGAACCTGACCCGGGCACCGTTCCGCAGTTTTGCCGGCCTGCCGGAAGGCGCCATTTTGATCTGCGAGGCGTTGCGGCCGGCGGATGCCGCACTTCTCGATCCGGCGCGGCTGGCGGGTGTGGCGACTGAAGAAGGCGGCGCGGACGGGCATACGGCGGTGATGCTGCGGGCGCTCGGAGTACCGGCTGTGCTGGGAGCGGCGGGCCTGGCTCACGCGATCCGGCCAGGCGACACCGCGATCGTCGATGGCAGCGTGGGCGAGGTGGTGCTGAGCCCCTCCGAGCCGCGGCTGGTGGCGGCGCGGCGCGCGCTGACTGCGTTCGCCCGCGAGCGCCAGCGTTTCGCACGGTTGCGCCGCCTGCCGGCGGAGACGCTGGACGGTGAGGCGGTGGAGTTGCAGGGGAACCTGGAGCTGCTGATCGAATTGCCGCTGATCCAGCAGTCCGGCGCCTTCGGGATCGGGCTGCTGCGCAGCGAGTTCATGTTCATGAATCGCGAGACGATACCCGACGAAGATACGCAGACGCAGACGTACCGGGCGATCGTGGAAGCGATGGGCGGCGCGCCGGTAACTATCCGGGTGCTGGACTGGGGCGGCGAAAAGGAGATCGAAGCGCTGTCCACTGCCGGGATCGTGGCTGAGACCGCGGATGCGAACCCGGCGCTCGGGCTGCGGGGAATCCGGTTGCTGCTACGCCGGACGGAACTGCTGGAAACACAGCTAGCGGCAATTTTGCGTGCGGCGGTTGCCGGGCCGGTGCGGGTGATGCTGCCGATGGTGACAACAGTTGCGGAGGTGCGGGAGGCGCGGGATATTTACGACCGCGTGGCGCGTCGGCTGCGCCGGCGGGGGGACCGGATTCCCGAAAAGCTGCCCTTGCTGGGCATCATGATCGAAACGCCGGGAGCTGCGCTGTCCGCGGATGCGCTGTCGCTGGAGGCGGATTTCTTCGCCATCGGAACCAATGACCTGACGGCGTACACGCTGGCGGTGGACCGCGGCGAGAGCGAGGTGGCTGAGCTATACGATCCGCTGCATCCGGCGGTGCTTCGGCTGGTGCAATTCGCGACCGAGGCGGCGCTGCGCATGCACAAGCCGGTTTCGGTGTGTGGAGAGGTGGCGGCAGACCCGCGGCTGACCCCATTACTGCTGGGATTGGGCTTGCGCAGCTTCAGCATGAACGCGGCGGCAGTGCCGCGGGTGAAGCAGGCAGTGCGCTCGGTGCATATCGATGCTTGCGCGCGGTTTGCGCGACGGGTGATGGAGCAGTCGGATTCGCGGCGGATCGAGGAGCTGGTGGCGGAGTTTGGTCGGGCGGGAAGCGGGTAGGGGCGCGGAGCAGCGCGCATCGCATCGCCGGTACCATTACGGTGCCGCCTGCTGCTCCCACTGCAGCAGCCGGCTGGCACGCCGCGCAAGATCGCGGAACTGGCTTTCGTCGATACCCGCATGCCCGGCGCACCGCAGGCACGGCTCCGGCTTTTCACCGTTCGTCAGCAGCGCCCGGCGCCAGCCCAGGAGCCTGGTGCTGGCATAGGCGTGGAAGATGGACGGAAAATCCTTCATGTTTCCCGCAATTGCGCCGGTTCGCAGATTGAGTTGCGTGCGTTCCTTTACCGGGAAGCAGCACATGAAGATATCCGCGTCATGATTAAGCACGAACTGGCGGATCGGGTAGGTGCAGGGAGCGGATCGCCGGATCTCCCCGGTTTCACCGACGGCGCCGGCCCAACTGTGGCCCGAGATGGCGAAGTTCTGCAATCCGGCGGTCAGGTGCAGCCGGCCGAGTTGCGCGGAGAAATAGAGGTGGCGTTTGGGCTGCGCGGAGGAGAGGCGTAGCGTTATTCCCAGCCGCTCCGCAAAGCGGCCCGCGCGGGCACGCACCTCACGTTCGTCGTAAGGTTTTCCGGCCGCCGGGTGGAAGGTAACGACCAAAGAATCCACCCCGAGCGTCACCAATTGGTCGAGATGGGCACGGTTCAGGTAGTCGCCGTTGCTGAATAGCTTGATCCGGCATGCCGGAAGCTCCTGCCGGGCCGCCGCGATGTAGTCGAGATTGCGTGGGTGCATGAAGATTTCGTTCGTGCCGACCAGCACCAGCTCGCCGTCATAGTCAATGGAACTGAGGTCATGCAGAATGCGCGTGTACAGCGTCGCATCGAGGAAATCGTTGCTGCTGATCCGGTCGAACTCCGCATTCGGACAATATGTGCAGCGGCGGTTGCACTGCGACGATGTTTCGATCTCGATCCAGCGGACTGCTTGGCTGAATGCCGCCCGCATTTCCTCCTCGGCGGCCAGAGGCGTGAGCTGGAGCGTGCTGACGATACTCCCATGCGCGATCCCCAGCACCTCATGCTGGCCGGTTACCGCGGTTTCGGCGCAAGCCGCGATGCGCGGGTCGAGTTGCTGCCGTGCAGTCGGATCGAGGCGACCTTGAAGCCCCGCTACGGCCGCAACTTCCTGGGCGGCACGCGGCCAGTGGTGGCGGAGCAGCAGCTCGATAGCGTCGGCGGCGGGTGGCGTATCTGGATCGGACATGGTGCCTATCCTGGCAGGCGGAGGTTTAAGAATGAATGAGCGGCGAACGCGGGATGCCCGGTCTCCGTACGCGCATGTCACGTTCGATTTTGCTACAGTGGCGCCGTGGCAGCGGGGTATGATTGCGGGATGACTGGTTCGGCCAAGATCGTCCTGGTCGAAGATGAGGCATTCCAGCGGCAGGTCATTGCGGAATGCCTGGCGCAGCACGGACTGCGCCCCGCCACATTTGCCTCCGGCGCTGAGCTGAAACGCGCGGCTCAACACTGCATGCCGGATCTTGCGCTGCTGGACGTACATCTGAACGAAGCTGAGGACGGGTTCGCTCTCGCGCGCTGGTTGCGCGGACGGTCCACCCGGATCGGCATCATCATGCTCACCGTTGCCGGCGATACGATCGATCGGGTGGTCGGGCTGGAATCGGGCGCCGACGATTATGTTGGCAAGCCGTTCGCACCGCGCGAGCTGGTGGCGCGGGTCAAAGCGCTGCTGCGC
Organism: Acetobacteraceae bacterium; assembly: GCA_036521275.1. GTDB lineage: Bacteria > Pseudomonadota > Alphaproteobacteria > Acetobacterales > Acetobacteraceae > DATDIC01. Next base: position 6,098 of record DATDIC010000186.1, on the reverse strand, counting down.
CGCACCAGCCCGGTTGCGCAATTACCCCCGCGGCTGAATGACGTCCGGGTCGGCACGGCGATGCTCGATTTGCAACGCCACATGCTGATCCTCGCGGATGGCAGGGCGTCCACTCTGACCGCCAGCGAGTTCGACCTGCTCCGCCTGTTCGTCGAGAATCCCAATCGCCCGCTCACCCGCGACTGGCTGCTGGAAACCATTGCGCATCGCGACGCCGATCCGTTCGACCGCGCGATCGACAATCGCGTCATGCGGCTGCGTCGCAAGGTGGAACGTGATCCGGGCAAGCCGGAGGCGATCCGCAGCGTGCGCGGCGTCGGCTATATGTTCGTCCCGTCAGCCGAATGAGCGCATCACCTGCAACGTGGCGGCCAGCAAGCCATCCAACCTGTCAGCCGCCCTCCGCGCCGTCGTCAGATCGCCGGCACTAGCTGCGGTTTCGGCACGCGCCGCCTGTTCGGCCAGGAGCCTCGCCCCCGCCACCCGAGCGGCGCCTGTCAACCGATGCGCGAAGGACGCAAGCTGTTCGGCGTTCGCCGCAGCATGTATTGCTGCTATGTCGCGCGTGGCGTTGTCGGCGAAATTCTCCTTCAGGGTTGCAAGCCGACCGGTATCGACGCCGAACAGCCCGCGTAATGCTTCCGGATCGAACAGGAGACCGGCCGCCCCTTTGGCCGCCCCTTGGGCCGGGCTCGCCGTCGGGGCCAGCCCAGGGATCCAGTGGTCGAGCGCGCGGGCCAACGCGTCCAGCGAGATGGGCTTGGGCAAGAACCCATCTATCCCGGCAGTGAAACAATCCGTGTCTTCGCCCTTCAGTGCGTCGGCCGTGACGGCGATCAGCCCGGTACGCGGCAGATCATGCTTCGCCTCCTCGCGTCGGATCGCGTCGGCGAGACCGAATCCGTCCAGCACCGGCATGTGCAGGTCGAGCAGGACGACCGCGTGACGTCGGTTCCGCCACGACGCCAGGGCTGCAGCTCCGTCCTTTGCGATATCGGCCGACAGACCGAGCAGCTCGAGCTGCCGCAGCATGACTTCGAGATTGACCGGATGGTCGTCGGCAACCAGCAGCCGTGTCGCATGCAGCCTGGGCGTCAAGACGGCCGGTGGATGCGTCTCGATGCTTTCCGCGGGAACCGGAATGACACCAGCGGCCGAGAGGCGGAGGGTCACCGTGAAGCGACTGCCGCTGCCCGGCACGCTCTGTACCGCGACTTCGCCCCCCATGAGCTGGGCCAGCCGGCGAACGATCGACAGGCCAAGACCGGTGCCGCCGTAACGCCGCGTCGTCGAACTGTCCGCCTGGGTGAACGGCTCGAACAATCGCGCCTGCGTCGCTTCATCCATGCCGACGCCGCTATCGGTTACGGTCAGGGTCACCAGCACGGTTCCGTCGATCTCCGTCCGGGTGTCCGTGCTGATGCGGACGAAGCCGCGATCCGTGAACTTGATTGCATTGCCGACCAGGTTGAACAGTATCTGGCGCACCCGTATCGGGTCGCCCGTAACGTGATCGGGGCCGGAGGTCGGCGGGTCGGCGAACAGGGCCAGGTGCTTCTGGCGCGCCGGCGGCAACATTGTCTCGACCGTGGCAGCCACCAGTTCACTCAGGCTGAACGGCAGCGCCTCGATGTCCAGCCGTCCGGCGTCGATCTTCGAGAAGTCCAAGACATCGTCTATGATGCGCAGCAGGGTCCGTGCGCTCTCGCGTATTATCGCGACGCTGCGTAGCTGCGCTGGCTCCAGCCTGGAGCGTTCCAGCACTTCCATCATGCCGAGGACGCCGTTCATTGGCGTGCGGATTTCGTGGCTCATCGTGGCCAGGAAGGTGGATTTTGCCCGGTTGGCGGCCTCCGCCTCTGCCCGCGCCGCCTCGGCGACATCGCGCTCCCGCTCCGCCGCCTCGCGCGCGGATTGCAGCGCTTCGAACAGCCGCACATTCTCGATGGCGATCACGGCTTGGTCGGCAAAGGTCGAGACGAGTTCAATCTGCCGTTCGGTGTATGGTTGCACTGTGGTGCGCCCCAGCCCGATAACCCCGATCGGTTCACCTTCGCGCAACAATGGGACGCCGAGCATGGCGTGGATACCGCCAATTCGCGCATTGTCCTTCGTGGCGTAGTCCGGGTCGTTCCAGGCGTCGATGATCTGCACCGTCCGGCGTTCCAGCGCCGCGCGTCCGACCAGCGTTTCCCGGCCAGGTTGGATCACCTGCCGGCGCTCAAGTTGTTCGTAGGCCGGCGAGTTGCCATGCCCCACCGCAAAGCGATACGCCCCATCCTGGAAGCGAAACAGCACCGCCATCTCCGCGTGGCACAGCGCCTTCGCACTGGTGACCACACTCAGCAGCACGCTACCGAGGTCGAATGCTGAGCGGCTGATAACCCGCAATATGTCGCTGATCGCCGTCCGGTACTCCAGTGCCTCCCGCAGTTCGCGTTCAATCTCCGCTCTCCCCCTGGGTGCGGGCGAGGTGGCGTGGTCGGCGGCATCACTTGGGCCAGAGCTGCGAGGGTCTCTCACGCGGGTTCCTTGGGCGTTGCGGGTCCAGGGTCAAGGTAACACGACAGACGTGACATTAACCGGCTCGCGGCGCGACCGCGATGCGACAGACGTCCGGGAAACTACCCGCGTTGGTGGATAGTCGTGGCCAAAGGCAGATTCAAACGGAGACGGCAATGGTGGACGAGACGAAGCTGCACCAGTTGGTCGGTCAGATGCTGGGTGACCTGGGCGGTGCGCTGAGCGTGCCGCTGGTCCGGATGGGCGACCGCCTGGGCCTGTACAAGGCGCTGCACGCAAACGGCCCCATGACACCGGCCGAGCTGGCAACCAAGGCGGATATCGCCGAGCGCTACGCTCGAGAGTGGCTGTCGCAGCAGGCTGCATCCGGCTACATTACATACGATCACGACGCCGGTAGGTTCGGTCTATCCGCCGAGCAGGCCATGGTGTTCGCCGAGCCCGAAAGTCCCGTCTACCTGCAAGGCGGGTTCGACCTCGCCATGGCGATGATGGAGAACCAGGATCGGGTGGAGTCCGCGTTCCGCACCGGGAAGGGCGTTGGTTGGGGCGAGCAGTCGCGGTGCCTGTTCTGTGCTGCCGGTCGTTTTTTTCGCCCCGGTTATCACAACAACCTTGTTGCATCCTGGCTGCCGGCGCTGGAGGGCATCGCGGACAAACTGGAGCGTGGCGCGACGGTGGCTGACGTCGGCTGCGGACACGGATTTTCAACGGTGATGATGGCGAAGGCATTCCCGAAATCGACGTTCACGGGGTACGATTTCCATCCTGGCTCCGTGGAGCAGGCGCGGCTGCATGCCGAGCAGCACGGGGTCACATCAAACACTCACTTCGAAGTGGCTTTGGCCAGCGAATTTCCGGGCAGGGACCTGGACCTGGTAACCTTCTTCGACTGCCTGCACGACATGGGCGATCCGGTCGGCGCGGCACGGCATGTGCGACAGACGCTGAAGCCCGACGGAAGGTGGATGATTGTCGAGCCCGCCGCCGGTGATCGGCTGGAGGATAACCTCAACCCGGTTGGCCGGCTTTACTACGCGGCGTCCACCATGATCTGCATACCGACCTCGCTCGACCAGCCGGTGGGAGCGGCGCTGGGAGCACAGGCCGGGTTTGAAAAACTGGCGTCGGTCATCAAGCAAGGTGGTTTCAGACAGGTGCGCAAGGCAGCGGCGACGCCATTCAACATGATCCTGGAAGCGCAAGCCTGATCTGGCGCTTGCGCACGGCCGACCTGCGCGTGGAAAGGTAAAGCGGACGCCGGGAAGGATCGCACCCACCGGCTGCCGTGCGGATCCACCGGGGCGTCCCTGTAAGATGGCGTCTGAGCAGCGCAGACGACAGCGGCGACCCGTTTCACGCTGGCCAGCCAGGTAGCTGGCTGGCATCGCGATGTCGCCATGATAGTAACTGGTCATGATCCTTCGCCACCGCCCATGACCAATACCCCGGTGACCAATACCCCGGTGACCGATACCCCGGCCGTCCTTCTGTGGGACTGGGACAACACGCTGGTCGATGCCTGGGGCGGTATCACCGCCGCCTTGAACGCCACCTTCGCTGCTTTCGCCATGCCGCTTTGGACCATCGAGGATACGCGCGCGCGCGTGCGCGTCTCATTGCGCGAAAGTTTTCCCATCATGTTCGGTGACGGCTGGATCCGTGCCCGCGACATTTTCTACGCCACCTTGGAAGCCGAGCATCTGCGCCATGTCCACCCGCTGCCCGGCATCGCGGAAGCGCTGTCGGCTGCGCGCCGCCCGCAGGCCGTCGTATCCAATAAAACCGGCCGGTTCCTGCGCGCCGAAGTCACCGAGCTTGGCTGGGATTCACACTTCCGTGCCGTCATCGGCGCCGGCGATGCTGTTGCCGATAAGCCAGACCCGGCGCCGCTCAATCTCGCCCTGGCCCACCTGGGCGCGGAACCCAGCGCTTCGGTTTGGTACCTGGGAGATACGGCGTTGGACATGCAAGCGGCGCGGGCTGCCGGGGTCACCGCCGTGCTGGTCGGCGATGCGGCGCATGACGGCGGCGTTGACCACGCCGCGCCGGACTTGCATTTTGCCGATGCTCATGCATTGACCGCACGGTTTCGTGGGCTTGGCTGAGCCGTCTCGCCTGCTAAATTGCCTCCCCCGACCCGAACGGGTCATCAGACCGCCACCAGTCCCAACAAGAAGGATCACGCCGTGGCCAATGAAAAAGCGCAGAATGTTCAGGACGTCTTCCTGAACCATGTGCGGAAAAGCAAGACGCCGGTGACCGTCTTCCTGGTCAACGGCGTCAAGCTCCAGGGCATCATCACCTGGTTCGATAATTTCTCCGTCCTGCTGCGTCGGGACGGGCACACCCAACTTGTGTACAAGCACGCCATCAGCACCGTCATGCCGAGCGCACCGATCCAGTTGTTCGACGCGAGCAAGGTCGAGCCTGCAGCCGCCGCCCCGGCGGCGCGGGAGATGACGCCTGCCGCCGGAGAATGAAGCCGGTCGGGCGAACGAGCGGATAACCACCGCCGGCCCCACCCGTGCGGCTGTGGTGCTGCCCTGGGAACGGCTGCCGGCGGAGGTGCGCGACCATGCCCGCGTGAGCGAGGCACGGCTGGCCGAAGCGGTCGGGCTTGCCGCCTCGATCGGGCTGGTGGTCGTTCATCGCGCTATCCTGCCATTGCGCACGCGCCGTCCTTCCACCTTGTTGGGGGAGGGCCAGGTCGCTGCGCAGGGGCAGGCGTTGGCAGCCGCGCACGTCACCGTGGCGATCGTTGATGCCGCACTGTCCCCGGTGCAGCAACGCAACCTGGAGCGTGCGTGGGACTGCAAGGTGATCGACCGTACCGGCCTGATCCTGGATATTTTTGGTGAGCGGGCGGTCACCCGGGAAGGCGCGCTGCAGGTCGAGCTCGCGCACCTCGACTACCAACGCTCGCGGCTGGTACGGTCTTGGACCCATCTGGAACGTCAGCGCGGCGGGTTCGGCTTTCTCGGCGGTCCCGGCGAGACGCAAATCGAGGCTGACCGCCGGCTGATCGGCGAGCGGATCGTGAAACTGAGACGAGATCTCGAGCAGGTGCGCCGGACCCGCGGCCTCCACCGCACCGCCCGGCAGCGCGTGCCGTTCCCGGTGATCGCGCTGGTCGGCTATACCAATGCTGGAAAATCCACCCTGTTCAATGCTCTTACCGGCGCGGAGGTCGGCGCGCGCGACCAACTGTTTGCAACCCTCGATCCCACCATGCGCGGGCTGCGGCTACCCTCGGGCCGACGGGCGATCCTGTCCGATACCGTGGGTTTCATCAGCGACCTGCCTACCGAACTGATCGCCGCGTTCCGCGCCACGTTGGAGGAGGTCGCGGAAGCGGATGTCATCCTGCATGTACGCGACGTGGCGCATCCGGACAGCGCCCCGCAACGGGCCGATGTGATCGCGGTGCTGGATGGAATGGCACGCGATGACACGTTGGATGCCGACTGGCGGGACCGCACAATCGAGGTGCTTAACAAGGCCGATCTACTTGGTGGCATTGACAAGGTGCCGATCCGCCCGGGACTGGTCGCGGTGTCCGCAATCACCGGGGA
>DATDIC010000185.1:0-8705 GCA_036521275.1 Acetobacteraceae bacterium | reverse complement strand
TGCCACGCGACCGTGCCACACCCAGCATCGTGGCGATGTAGACCAGCGGATCGAGCCACCCCTCCTCCGGGTAATAGGCGATCGGCGCATCGCCGATCTGGGCCGGATCGATGTCAGGCTCCAGCTCGAGCAACTGCTTCGGCGTGATCCATTCCGCCGCGTAGCCCCAGGCCTGCAGCCGCTCCACGTTGGCGGCCTGCTCCGCGCGCGCTTCCTCCGGCTCCCATTCCAGGCTGCCGCCGCCATGCCACCAGGGCGTACTCCCGAACTCCTCCCGCAACGCCGCGTGCGCCTTCATGCCCGCCACGTTCATCTCGTGATACGGACGCGGCGGCTTGTTGTGCGCATTGGTCCAGGCATAGCTGATGCCCGACGTGCCGCCGCCCACCCGGCCGGCCTCCAGCACCAGCACCTGTGCCCCCGCCTGCGCCAGCCGGAAAGCCGCCGACGCCCCCATCACGCCCGCCCCGATCACGATCACATTCGGCATCGATCCCGTTCCCCTTTTCGTATCGTCACTCTGCTCATCGTGGGTAATGGCACGCCACCAGCCGCCCGTCACCCGCAGCACCCAGCACCGGCACCTCCGCCGCGCAGCGCGCCTGTGCCGCCGGGCAACGAGTGCGGAACGCACAGCCGGACGGGCGCTCCATCGCACTCGGCAGCTCGCCCCCCAGCGGCTCCGCCACCCGCGCCCCCGGATCGGGCACCGGTATCGCCTGCAACAATGCGTGCGTGTAATGGTGCCGCGGGTGCTCGAACAGCGCCTCGGTCTCCGCCAGCTCCACGATGCGGCCGAGATACATCACCGCCACCCGGTTGCTGATGAAACGCACCGACGCCAGGTCGTGCGAGATATACACGTAGGTCAGCCCGAGCCGATCCTGCAGCGACACCAGCAGGTTCAGGATCTGCGCCCGCACCGACACGTCCAGCGACGACACCGGCTCGTCGCAGATCAGCACCCGCGGCGACACCGCCAGCGCCCGCGCAATCCCCACCCGCTGCCGCTGCCCGCCGCTGAACTCGTGCGGAAACCGTCCGGCATGAACCGCCTCCAGCCCGACCAGCTCCAGCAGCTCCGCGACCCGCTCCTCCCACTCCGCTGCCGGCGAATGCCGATGCACGCGGAACGGCTCCATCACCGTCCGCCCGACGCTCCACCGAGGGTTCAGCGACAGGTACGGGTCCTGGAACACGTACTGGATGCCGCGCCGCACCCGCAGCGCCGCGGCACGATCCGCGCCCGCCAGCAGCGGCACGATATCCACCCCGTCCAGCCGCACGCGCCCCGCCGTCGGCGGCACCAGATGCAGCATGGCGCGCGCCGTGGTGGTCTTGCCGCAGCCGCTTTCGCCGACCAGCCCCAGGCATTCGCCGCGATCGACCGCGAACGACACGTCATCGACCGCGCGGATTTCCCCCTCCGTCCGCGCGCCCAGCAACGCGCGCCGCAACACCGGATAGGTCTTCCGCAGCCCCTCCACATCCAGGATCGGTGCGCTCATTCCGCCACGCCGTCGCTGCCGCGCCGCAGGCAGCTCACCACGTGCCCGGGCGCCACCTCCAGCGGCAGCGGCCGCAGCCGCCGGCAATCCGCGCCCGCCTCCGGACAGCGCGGATGAAACCGGCAGCCGGGCGGCGGATCCGCCAGATTCGGAATGCGCCCGGGAATCACCTGCAACACACGATGTCCCCGATACGACCGGTCGGCGCGCGGCATGCTTTCCAGCAGCGCGCGCGTATAAGGATGCAGCGGCGCCCGGAAGATCGTGGCGGCATCTGCCGTCTCGCACACCGTGCCGGCGTACATCACGCCGATGCGGTCGGCCATGCGCGCCACCACGCCCATGTCATGCGTCACCAGGATCATGGAGCTGCCGAGCCGCTGCTTCAGCTCCTGCAGCAGCTCCAGTATCTGCGCCTGGATCGTTGCATCCAGGTTGGTCGTCGGCTCATCGGCCAGCACCAGCGCCGGATGGCACAGCAGCGCGCGGGCAATGCACACCCGCTGCTTCATCCCACCCGAAAGCTCGTGCGGGAACTGGCGCATCCGCCGCACCGCATCGGTGATGCCGACCAGATGCAGCATGTCCGCCACCCGCTCCGCCGCCCGACGCCGCGGCAGCTTCTCGTGCCAGCCCAGTATCTCGCCGAGTTGCGCCCCCACTGACAGGATCGGGTTCAGCGAATAGGCTGGGTTCTGAAACACCATGGCGATGCGCCGGCCGCGCAGCGCGCCCATCCGCGCCGCATCCAGCCGCAACAGATCGTTTCCCTCGAAACCGACGGATCCGGCGACGATCCTTGCCGGCGGCGGCACCAGCCGCAGCACCGCCAGGCTGGACAGCGTCTTGCCGCTGCCGGATTCGCCGACCAGCCCCAGCGTCTCTTGCCGGCCGACCGCGAAATCCACCCCGTCGATCGCCCGCACGTCACTGCCGCGCACCGGGAACTGCACCGCCAGCCCGCGCACATCCAGCAATGGCGTCACTGCTTCAATCGCGGATTGAACGCGTCCGACAATCCATCGGCCAGCAGGTTGAACCCGAGCACCGTCAGGAAGATCGCCAGCCCCGGCGCCAGCACCGCCCAAGGCGCCACCTTCAGCACCTGGTAATTGAAATAGAGCGACTGCCCCCAGCTCACGGTCTTCGGATCACCGAAGCCCAGGAAGCTGATCATCGCCTCCGCCAGGATCGCGCCGCCGATCCCGAGTGCCGCTACCACCACCAGCGACGGCAGCGCGTTCGGCAGGATATGGCGGAAGATGATATCGCGCGGTCGCGCGCCGATGCAGCGCGCCGCTTCGACAAATTCCATCTGCTTCAGCCGCAGGAACTCCGCCCGCGCCAGCCGCGCCAGCGGCGGCCAGCCGAACAGCCCAAGCAGCACGATGATGGCGCCCAGGTTCAGGAACGGTACGCCTTCCAATGGCGTGCCGATCACCACCACGCCGAACAGCCGCACCACCGCCAGGATCACGATGAACACCGGGATCACCAGGAAGAACTCGGTGCCGCGCATCAGCAATTCGTCCGCCGCGCCGCCCAGGTACCCCGCAATCCCGCCCACCGCCACACCGATAAACGAGGCGATGAGCATCGCCCCCAGCCCCACCACCAGCGCCGTCGGCGCGCCGTACAGTGTTCGCGTCAGCACGTCGTAGCCGCTGCGATCGGTGCCGAACCAATGCGCCCCGCTGGGCGGCGCCTGGGCGCCGAAATGCAGCATCGCCGACTGGTCGTTCGGCGCATAGGGCGCAATCACCGGCGCCAGCACGGCGACCACCACGACCAGCACCACCAGCAGCAGCCCGAGCATCCCGGTGCGGTTCCGCCGCAGCCGTCGCCAGCCCTGCCGCAGATTGCCCGGCCCGCGCGGCAATCGCCGGCGAGGCAAGGCGGCCGCGATCTGGTCGGCGTCGGCGCCGCTCATTCCAGCCGGATCCGCGGATCGATCAGCACATAGGCGATGTCGGTCAGCAGCGTGAACAGCACCAGCATCACCGTCACCACCAGCGTTTCGCCCATGATGACCGGATAATCCAGTTGCTGGATCGCGGTGATGTACAACAAACCTGCGCCGGGCCAGGTGAACACGGTCTCCGTCACCGGCGCAGTCGCCAGCATCAGCCCGAACAAAATGCCCAGATAGGTCAGCACCGGAATGATCGCGTTGCGCAACGCATGCCCGAACACCACCCGTCGTTCCGGCAGCCCGGACGCCCGCGCGGCCATGATGTAGTCGTGCCGCAGCACATCCACCATGTTGGCCCGCAGCAGCAGGGTCAGCGTTGCGGTGTTGAACAGCGTCAGCATGGTCAGTGGCAGCACCATGTGCCACAGCCCGTCCGCGAACGTGCTGCCCCACAGCGGCGTCAGCGTGGAATATGCACCATAGCTCGGGAAAACGCCGAGCCAGTAGGCGAATATCAAGATCAGCAGAATGCCCACCAGGAAGCCGGGCAATGAATGACCCAGCAATGCGCCGGTCATCACGGTGAAATCCACCCGGCTGTACTGCCGCACCGCCGCCACGGCGGCGATGCCCACCGCCAGCGCCAGCCCGAGAAAGATGGCCGGCAACTGCAGCTTCAGCGTCTCCAGCCCGAACCCGACCAGCATCGGCCCGACCGGCTGGTTATAGGTGATGCTGGTACCGAAATCACCGCGCGCCACGCTGCCCAGCCATATGAAGTACCGCACGATCACGCCGCGATCGAGATGGTAATAGGCCTTCAGCGCCGCGATCGCCTGGTCGGTCACGCCCGGCCGGTCGGCCATCAGCATATCGATCGGGCTGCCGATCGAATTGATCAGGAAAAAGATGATGGCGCTGACGCCGAGCACCAGCACCACCGCAAACACCAGCCGCCTCGCCATGTAGCGGATAACACCCACGCACGAATGCTAAAGCGGTTTTCCCGTGACGGGAAGCGCCGCCACCCAACTCGTCATGGCCGCCGGGCCCACCGCGCCATGGCCGGGCCGCGTCCGGCTTGTCCCGGCCATGAGAGGGGGATGGATGGGCCATGACGTTGGGAACGATCGGGTTTATTCCACCAGCATGCGCAGTTCGTCGGGGCGGCGAAGGATCAGGTAGCCGCCGTCCAGATCGACAACGCCATCATCGCGCCAGATACGAAGCTGCTTGTTGACGCTTTCGCGGGTGGAGGCGACCAGGTTCGACAGGTCGCGCTGCGACATCTTCACGTCGATTCGTATGCCCTGCTGGGCCTGCCGGCCATAATCGAGCGCGAGCTTCAGCAGCACGCGCGCCAGCCGCGCCGGCAGATCAAACAGCGCCAGCTCCTCCAGGGCCATGCTGGTATTGCGCAGCTTCTCGCATAATACGGCGATCAGCCGCAGGTAGAGGCTCTCGTGGCGCTGCAGGAATGGCAGGAAATGCCGCCGCTCCAGCACCAGCAGCATGGTTTCCTCGATCGCGGTGCAATCGGCGCTGCGGGGCTTGCCGTCGAGCAAGGCGATCTCTCCGAAGACTTCGCCGGGATCGATGACATTGAGCGTGATCTCCTTGCCTTCGACCGAAACCGAGCTGACCCGCACGCGCCCGGTCAGCACGGCCATCATGGAGGAGCCTTCATCGCCCTTCTGGAAGATGGATGCTCCGCGCGAAACACGACGTTCGGAGGAGAGTCGGAGCACCTCTTCCAGTTCCTCGGGATTCATGGCCTCGAACAGCGGACTGCTGAGCAGTGCCGCGCGCTTGGCGTCGCGATCGAGCCTGGCCACCATACCCCCGCCCTTCATGCCCCGGCCGGTGTGCGTGTCGCGAGGGCGAGTGTAGCAGGTGGTCGGGGGGAGGGAAGGGTTTCAGGCCCGCAAAGGTCAGAAAGCCTGATCCCACGGCTCGGGCAGCATCGCGTAGCTGTCGCCATGGCGGACCACGTGCGCGAAGCCGGGGTAATGAACATGCATGCCGGCAATCAGCAGCCGGTCGCTTGCAACCATGTCGAAGGTGCGCCGCCTTGTGGCTGCCGCGGCGGCCGGATCGGTATCGAACTCGATGGCTACCTCGGGCCGCGGCACCTGGATTTCCGGCACGTGGATGATATCGCCCCAGACCAGCAGCGAGTCGTTGCCTGACGCAATCATGTAGCCGGAATGTCCCGGCGTGTGCCCGTTCAGCAGCACCGTGGTGATGCCGGGAAACACCTCCTTGCTGTTGTTGAAGGTGCGCAGCCGGTCACGGTAGGGCGCGATCTGTTCGCGCGCTGCCTTGAAATAGAGTTGTTTTGCCCGTTCACTGGCCTGCGCCATGGCCGCGTCGTCGTCCCAGTGGCGCGGCTCGTTTTCGTGCACGACGAGTTCGGCGTTGGGGAACAGGCGCTGTCCGGTCGTCCGATCCGTCAGGCCGGCGGAGTGGTCCGGATGCATATGCGTCAGCAGCACCAGTTCGACCTCCGCCGGGTCGATGCCGGCGGCCCGCAGATTGGATTGCAGGCGCCCGGCGGTGGGTTGCAGGTAATTGCCCGACCCGGTCTCGATCAGCACCAGCCGCCCGCCGGCGCGGATCGCATAGCAATTGACGGAGGTTCGCCGCCCCGGGCGGAACGCCTCGGTCAGCATGCGGGTCGCCTCTGCCGGTGCGATATTGCGCAGCACGTCGACCGTGCCGTCGAGGTAGCCGTCAGACAGGGCGGTGACCACGATGTCACCGATGCGGCGGTGATAGACACCCGGGACCTGATGTTGCGGAACCTGGATCATGGGCGCGCCTCCGATCGTGCGCCCGACTGTCGCATGGACCATCGATCCGCGCCATGCTAGAGCATCTTCAGCATGACTGAAGATGCTCCAGCTCCTTGTCCGCGAGCAGATTCACGCGCTCCTGGAATCGGAGCGATTCCAGTCAAGCGCGATCTGCTTTAGGCGGCTGGTCGATGTCTGAGTCTCTACGTCCCCTGATCGCGGTCCTGAACGGGCCGAACATGAACATGCTGGGCCTGCGCCAGCCGCATCTTTATGGCCGCGCCACGCTGGACGATGTCGAGCAGCTATGCGCCGAAGCGGGCGAACGGCTGGGGTTGGCGATCGATTTCCGGCAGAGCAATATCGAGGGCGAGCTGATTTCCTGGGTACAGGAATGCCGCGGGCGCGCTCGGGGGATCGTGATCAACCCGGCCGGCTACACGACCACCTCTGTGGCGCTGATGGATGCGCTGCTGGCGGTTGAGCTGCCGGTGATCGAGGTGCATGTCACCAATATCCATCGCCGTGAGGAATTCCGTCAGCATTCCTACGTGTCGAAGGCGGCGGTGGGGGTGATATGCGGGTTGGGAATCCGAGGCTATTCGCTGGCGCTCGCGGCGCTCGCCGAACTCCTCGAGGAAGGGGAGGCGGTGTGAGCCGGATTCCGATGGATACGGAGGCGATCCGCGCGCTGGCCGCCTTGCTGCACGAGACCGGGCTGAGCGAGATCGAGATTGCCGAGAAGGACAGCCGTATCCGTGTGGCGCGCAACCTGGTCACAGCGGAGGTGACTGCCGCGCCGGTTCGACAAGAGAGGCAGGTTGCCGAGGCGGTCGCGGTTTCGCCGGCCGCCGAACCGGTGCATCCCGGTGCGGTGACCAGCCCGATGGTGGGGGTTGCCTACCTGGCGCCCGAGCCCGGTGCGCCGCCATTCGTTGCGGTTGGCCAGAACGTTGTTGCCGGGCAGACCTTGCTGCTGATCGAGGCTATGAAGACGTTCAACCAGATCAAGGCGCCCAAGTCGGGCACTGTGACCCGCATCCTGGTCACCAGTGGCATGCCGGTGGAGTACGGCGAAATGCTGATCGTGCTGGAGTAGCCGTGTGGTGATTGTCTGGCCGATGACATCCGAGCCTTGTTTCAGAAAATACTGATCGCCAATCGCGGCGAGATCGCGCTGCGCATCCAGCGCGCCTGCCGCGAGCTGGGGATTCCGACCGTCGCCGTGCATTCCACGGCGGACGCGGAAGCGATGCATGTACGGCTGGCCGACGAGAGCGTCTGCATCGGGCCGCCCGCCGCCAAAGAAAGTTACCTGAACATCCCGGCGATTTTGTCAGCCGCCAGCATCACCGGCGCGGACGCGATCCATCCCGGATACGGATTCCTGTCCGAGAACGCGCGGTTCGCGGAAATGGTGGAAGCGCACGGGCTGACCTTTATCGGGCCGGCGCCGGAGCACATCCGCATGATGGGCGACAAGGTGGCGGCGAAGGCAGCGATGGCGCGGTTGGGGGTGCCGCTGGTGCCCGGCTCCGACGGCATCGTGGGCGACATGGCCGCGGCGCGCGCAGTGGCCGATCGCGTCGGCTATCCCGTGCTGATCAAGGCGTCTGCCGGAGGCGGTGGGCGCGGCATGAAGCTCGCCACAGTTCCGGCCGAGCTGGAGGATGCGTTCCGTACCGCGCGTGCCGAGGCGCGGGCGGCGTTCGGCAACGATGCGGTGTATCTGGAGAAATATCTCGATCGGCCACGCCATATCGAGCTTCAGGTGCTGGCGGATGCGCACGGCAATGTGGTGCATCTGGGCGAGCGCGACTGCAGCTTGCAGCGCCGCCATCAAAAGCTGCTGGAGGAGGCGGGTTCGCCGGCGCTTTCGGCGAAGCAGCGGGACCGGCTCGGCGTTGACGTGACGGCGGCGCTGGGGCGGATTGGGTACCGCAATGCCGGGACGCTGGAATTCCTGTACCAGGACGGGCAGTTCGCGTTCATCGAAATGAATACGCGGTTGCAGGTGGAACATCCGGTGACCGAGATGGTGGCGGGAATCGACCTGGTGCGCGAGCAGATACGCATCGCTGCGGGGGAAGCGCTGGGATACCGGCAATCGGATATCCGGTTCGGTGGTCATGCCATCGAATGCCGCATCACGGCGGAGGATCCCGACACATTCATGCCGTCACCGGGCCGGGTTGTCGCATTCCACGCGCCTGGCGGGCCTGGCGTGCGCGTGGATTCGGCGCTGTACGCCGGCTATGAAGTGCCGCCCTATTACGACAGCATGATCGCCAAGCTGATCGTGCACGCGCCGGACCGGTCGCAGGCAATCGCCCGGCTGCGACGCGCTTTGGACGAGTTCGCGGTGCTGGGGATTCAGACCACGATTCCGCTGCATCGGCGCATTGTCGATGAGGCGTCGTTCCAGCGCGGGGATTACACGATTCACTGGCTGGAACGCTTCGTCGCCGGCTGAGTACACGACGGTCATTC
>DATDIC010000184.1:0-4003 GCA_036521275.1 Acetobacteraceae bacterium | reverse complement strand
GGTTCGCGCTGAAACCATCATCCTGGTCGGGCGCGGCCTGTGGCACACGATCCACAACACCGGCCCGGATCAGATGCGCCTGCTCTGGCTGATGATGCCGGCGGGGCTGGAGGATTGGTTCCGCGCCATCGGCCGCCCCCGCCGCCCCGGCGAACCGATGCCCGACCCGTTCGAGCGCCCGGCCGACATCACCGACATCATGCGCCAGCAGCGCTTCGTCCCGCCAGAAACCAGTCCGCATTGAGGGCCGCCCCCCTTCGTCATTCCCGCGAAAGCGGGAATCCAGACCAAGCCCCGGAAATTCTTGGGCCCTCGCCTGGACGTCGGCTTTCGCGGGCATGTCGGACCGAGAGTCTTCATTCGCGCGGGTTAATAAGCTTGCTCCCAAATAACGCGCTCCCGCTGTCGCCTCTGGGACGGCTATCAGATCGAATCTGGTTGCGACCTAAACCGGGGCAAAGGTGCTATGGCTCGGCCCCGGTGCGATGAAGTACAAACCCTTACGGTTTCGTCGCCAGAGCCTGGGCGGTGTCGCAGGCGTCCTGCTTACCTTGGGTGCAAGAGATGGAAAGAGCTTTCAGCAGCTCGTCCGTGTGAGCATCATCCTGAGCCACGCTCTCCAGGTGATAGCCCTTGGCCTGCATGCACTCCCCGAAGAGGCGGGCTTCGGCAAAGCCCTGATTTAGTCCGTCTGCCACGGCGCCTTGCCAAGTACGATGGAAACCTACCGGTGTCATGGCGTCGGCTTCGTATTTGCACTGGGCGCTGTCTCTTTGGTTGAGGGCAACCCCCTCGTCCGGCACCCACACCTGCTGGGTCGCTCCGCACCCACCCAGAGCCAGAACCAAGCCTAGAACCGCCACGGCACGCACTTCAACGCCTCCATCAGTTTGCATATTGATGTGATGTAGCAATAGAATCGGTGTCGCGTCAAGGAAAGATTGCCGTACCAATTCTTTCGCCGTTGCCCTAGCTAACCGCCCACCATCAAACCACCCGGTGCAGCAGCGCCTCCCCGCCCACCAGCCGGCGGCAATTCTCCACCGCCAACGCAAAGCTGCGATCGAACGTGCCGGTCGTCAGCCATCCCACATGCGGCGTCAGCACCACGTTCGCCAGCCGCAGCAGCGGATCATCCGAACGCACCGGCTCGTCCGCGAACACGTCCAGCCCCGCCGCGGCCAGCCTCCCGTCCCGCAACGCCCGCACCAGCGCCGTGGAATCAACCAGCCCACCCCGCGCCGTGTTGATCAGCACGGCACCGGGACGCATGCGCGCCAGCGCGTCGGCATCGATCATGCGCTCGGTGTCCTTCGTCAGCGGCACGTGCAGGCTCACCACGTCCGCCTCACATAGCAACCTGTCCAGTGAAACGAACTCGCCTGCCGCATCGCCGCGCGGCGTGCGCGCGGTATAGATCACCCGGCAGCCCAGCGCCGCCAGCACGGGCGCCAGCGCCCGCGGCACCGCGCCATACCCCACCAGCCCCACCGTGCGTCCGCCCAGCTCGCCGAGCCCGTCCTGCAACGCCGGCTCCAGCGCAAATCCCCTGCCCTCCCGCATCGCCGCATCGAACATCGGCAGCCGGCGCAGCGTCGCCAGCATCAGCGCCAGAGTCAGCTCCGCCACCGCGCGCGCATTCGTCCCCGGCAGGTTGCACACCGGAATGCCGCGCGACCTCGCCGCCTCCAGATCGATCGTATTCACCCCCACCCCGATCTTCTGGATCAGCCGCAGCCGCGCCGCCGCCGCGATCATTCCGGAAGTTGCCGGCGAAAGCACGTGCCACAGCACATCCACCTCCGCCAGCACCGCCGCGTTCGCCTCTGCGCACGGCGTCACCCGCAGCAGCGGCGACGACAGCGCCGCCAGCCGCGCCGCCAGGTCCGGTCCCGCCGCGAAATGGAACAGCACGTTCAGCGGTGGCACCAACCTTATGCGCCCCGCCGCGACCGCCCCAGCACCGCCGCACCGGCAAACTTCGCCCGCGCACCCAGCGCCTCCTCGATCCGCAGCGCCTCGTTCCACTTCGCCATCCGCTCACCGCGGGCGAAACTGCCTACCTTGAGCTGCCCCACGCCCCACCCCACCGCCAGGTGCACGATGGTCGTATCCTCCGTCTCCCCCGATCGAGCCGAAACGATCCCAGCCAGCTTGCACTGCTTCGCCGCCTCCCACGCCTCGCGCGTCTCGGTCAGCGTGCCGCGCTGATTGGGCTTCAGCAGCACGGCGTTCGCGGTGCCGCGCAGCCCCGCCTCGCGCACGCGCGAAGCCTGGCTCACCAGGAAATCGTCTCCCACCACCTGCACGCGCTGCCCCATTTCGCTGGTGAACGCCGCGAACCCCACATCGTCGTCCTCGCCCAGCGGATCCTCGATGGAAACGATCGGATAAGACCGTACCCAGCCGGACAGCAGCCGGATCAAGCCCTCCGTATCCAGCTCCCGATTCTCCAGCGCCAGCTTGTACTTCCCGCCGCGCCCGAACTCGGTCGCCGCCACATCCAGCGCAATCGCGACTTGCGCGCCAGGCTTGAACCCGGCGTGCTCGATCGCCCGCACCAGCGTCTCCAGCGCTTCCTCGTTGGTCTTGAACGCCGGCCACCAGCCGCCCTCGTCGGCGACCCCGGCCAGCGTGCCGGCTTCCTTCATCAGCGCGCCCGCCGCCCGATACACCTCCGCCGTCCAGTCCAGTGCCTGCGCGAACGACGTGGCGGTGGGGCAGACCACCAGGAAGTCCTGGATATCCACCCGATGCCCGGCATGCGCGCCGCCACCGAAAATCTGGATTTGCGGCAGCGGCAGCGTGGCCGCGTCGGGTCCGCCCAGATGGCGATACAGCGGCTCGCCCGCCGCCGCCGCCGCGGCATGCGCCACCGCCATGGAAACCGAGATCAGCGCGTTGCCGCCCAGCCGCGACTTGCTCGGCGTGCCGTCCAGCGCGTTCAGCTTCGCATCCACCCCGGCCTGGTCCGCCGCGTCCAGTCCCACCAGGGCGCGCGCGATATCGCCCGAAACATAGCCCACCGCGCGGGTCACGTCGTAGCCGCCGAATTTCGCCCCGCCATCGCGCAGGTCCAGAGCCTCGCCGGTACCCGTCGAAGCACCCGCCGGCGCAATCCCACGCCCGACCGCGCCGCCTTCCAGCAGCACATCGGCTTCCACCGTCGGCCGCCCGCGGCTGTCCCAGATCCGCCGCCCATGCACGAAGGCGATCCGCGTATCACTCATGTCAACTCCTCTCCCACGCCGCGCGCACGGCTGCCAGCCGATCGACAGGCGCCTGCAGCAGCGCCCGCCCACATCCTCGCACGCGATCCTTGTCCGGCTCCGCGGTGATGTATTCCACCGGAGACTTCCCATCCACCCGCGCAAGCAGCAGGCCGGGCAGCAAATGTGCGGCACGCATTTCCACCGCGTCCGGCGATTCCCAATCGACGCCCGACAGGTACGTCGTCGCCAGCGCGTCGAAGCAAGACAGGAACCCGGCCCGCGCCGCCGGCCTCCAGACACATTTCAGCAGCAGGTGATTGAGGCAGAACGCCAGATCGAACGCCGGATCGCCCCACCAGGCACATTCCGCGTCCAGGAACACGGGTCCCGCCGGCCCGGCCAGGATGTTCTTCGGGCTGACATCGCCATGCACCAGCGCCCGCTTGTTTGCCTGCGTGGTCGCCACCAGCGCCTGCAGCGCATCGGCGCGATCGGGATGGTTGCGCGCGGTGGCGATCAAATACGGCTCCAGCCGGATGGCATGGAAAATTTCATCGGTCGGGAACGCTGCGGCCGTGCTTAGATCGGCGGCAGACACCGCATGGATGCGCGCCAACCGGCCGCCGACCTGCGCGGCGAACGCCGCGTCCGCGAACCCGTCGCGAAGCTGATCCTTCCACAGCGGATGATCGGCCGGCGACAGATAAGCCATCGCCAGCGTGCCGGTTTCCTCGTCCTGACCCAGCAGCGCCGGCGCCGCGCCCGGCACCGCGGCATTGGCCCGCCGCATC
>DATDIC010000183.1:0-8441 GCA_036521275.1 Acetobacteraceae bacterium | reverse complement strand
GTATGCGCCATAGAGGCCCGAGACCATGTCGGCCAGCGCCAGCGGCGGCAGCACCGGCGCCCGATCCTCGAACCCGTTCTTGGCGGCGAACCCCGACATTGCCTCCACCAGCGTGCCGAAGCCGGGCCGGTCGCGATACGGCCCGTCCTGCCCGAAGCCCGAAATGCGCACGATCACCAGCTTCGGATTGCGCGCGAGCAGCACGTCCGGGCCGAGTCCCATTTCCTCCAGCGTGCCGGGGCGGAAATTCTCGATCAGCACATGGCTTCGCGTCACCAGGTCCAGCAACACGGCGCGCCCATCGGCCGCGCGCAGGCTGAGCGCCAGGCTTTTCTTGTTCCGCGCATAGACCTTCCAATAGAGGCTGAGCCCGTTCACGCGCCAGGCGCGCAACGGGTCGCCCTTCTGCGGATCCTCGATCTTGACTACCTCCGCGCCCTGATCGGCGAGCTGCAGGCTCAACATGTTGCCGGCCACCAGGCGCGACAGATCGATCACGCGAACGCCGTCGAGCGGTGCCGGCGCCGCAGGATCGAACTCGATGCGGGGAATCATTGCGTCGATCTCCTCAACGGGTAGTCTCCCCGCAGATGTCGGTGGCCCGCAAGGGCTGCAACGGGAACGCCACGGACCCAACCGCGGGCGGCTGCCCCCGCAACTGTAAGCGGTGAGCCTCGTCCAATCGCGCCATTGCCCTGCGGGGTGAGAAGGCCGGACGCGGCAATGACCCGCGAGCCAGGAGACCGGCCGGCATCGAGACTGCGCGCGCGCGGCGGGCGGGGTGTACCGGCGCAGCGGGAGAAAGACCCGCCGGCGGCTGTCGTCCTATGACACGGGATCGTGCCCGCGGTCCCTGCAATCGGAGGATCGCATGCGCCGGCTTCTCGCTGCCGCGATGCTTATTGCTGTTCCGTGTGCGGCCGGCGCCGCCGATCCGGCTCTGCCGGAGGCCGGTGCGTTGCAGCCGGATGTGGTGGTCACTGCTACCCGCGTTGCCACGCCCATCGCAGACATCCCCGCCGGCGTTACCGTGATTACCCGCCAGGAGATCGAGCAGCGCGGCTACAACACGCTCACCGAGGCGCTCTCAGCCGTGCCCGGCGTGCGGGTCGCGCAGTCCGGCGGTCCGGGCGGCAATGCCAGCGTGTTTATCCGCGGCACCGATTCCAACCAGGTGCTGGTGCTGCGGGACGGGATGCCGATCAACGACAGCTCCGATCCCGGCGCGGCGTTCAATTTCGGTGTCGATACGCTGGCTGATGTCGAGCGGATCGAAATCGTGCGGGGCCCGATGGCATCGCTTTATGGCTCCGGCGCGGTGGGCGGAGTGATCAACCTGATCACCCGCCAGGGCGACGCCCAGGGGGTTCATCTGGAGGGCGACATTGCTGGTGGCTATCCGCAACAACTGGTGGACAGCGCGGTCGTTTCCGGCGTCTCCGGCCCGCTCGACTACGCTGCCATTGCGCAAACCGAGTCACTGCGCGGGTTCGATTCCACGCCCCAGCGGCAGTCGGTGTATACCGGCACGCCGCAAGGATTCCGCGACCAGATCGGCACGCTCAATCTCGGCTACACGCCCGTGCCTGGCACGCGGTTTTCGCTGCTGCTGCGCGGCCGGCGCGCGGTGTTCGGCTTCAACCAGCTTGGCGGTCCCACCTTCGACGACGCCAATTCGACCGGCCATGATGCGTCCCTGCTGGGCCGGATCGGCGTGCATTCGCTGCTGGCCGGTGGGGTGTATGAAACCGGCCTGTTCCTGGGCGGCCTGCAGGACGACCGGCGCTATTACGAGCCGTTCAATCCGGCGGACACCGCCAACCTGGCCAGCAACGATTCGCGCTATCACTCCTACGAAAGCGATATCCAGTGGAACAACACGCTGCATCTCGGCGATCTGCTCGCCTCGCGCGTGCTGTCGGTCGCCGACCTGACCTTCGGCTACGAGCGGACCGGGAACACCGCCAAGGTGCGCGTCAACTCGTCCACCGACGGGTTTCCGTATCAGCAGAACACCAACGCCTCCATGATCGACAATGCGACCTATGCCGGGTTGCAGGGCACGTTATGGCAACGCCTGACCCTGACGGGGCAGTTGCGCCAGGATTGGGTGTTGAACGACCATCCGTTCACTTGGCGCCTGGGCGCGACGATGGACGTGCCGGAGATACGGACGCGGTTCAGGGCCGCCTATGGCACGGCCTTCCTCGCGCCATCGCTGTTCGACCGGTTCGGCGTTGATTCCACCGGCTATATCGGCAATCCCAACCTGCTGCCGGAAACCGCCCAAGGCTGGGAGATCGGCTTCACCACCACGGTCCCCGCGTGGAACCAGACCGATGCGATCAGCTTTGGCGCAACCTATTTCAACGAGCAGATCGACAACCTGATCGTCACCGTCTTCGTTCCTATCGAAACCTCCCAGAACATCGGGTCAGCGCACATCCAGGGGGTGGAAAACGAGCTTGGCCTGCATCTCGCCCGCTGGTTGCGGATCGATGCCACCTACACCTACGTCCAGCCAGAGAACGCCGACACCGGCGAAAAGCTCCTGCGCCGCCCGCAGAATACCGCATCACTGGACGTAACGCTTAGCCCCGTTCCAAAATTCACCATCGTCCCGGAGCTGCTGTACACCGGCGCGTTTTCAGATTTCCTGATCGACAACGGCGGGTTCAGCAGCACTTCACCCGGCACTTCGGACCAGGGACTGCTGTTCAACCTCACCGCCACCTACAACGTCACGCCGCGTATCCAACTCTATGCCACCGGCCGCAACCTGGGCGGCTCGCGCTTCGAGCCGGTGAACGGGTTCCAGACACCCGGACGCAACTTCCTTGCCGGCGTGCGGTTCCGCCTGTAGCGCCAGAACGCGCCGTAAACTTAGCTACGGTTGCTGGGCCGCTTTATCCTGCTCCAGATCGTCCTTGCGATCTGACAGGCTGGCGCCCGGGACCCATTGCACGTCCCCGGCGCCATTGTCGTTCAGCACGCGCCCGAGCACGAACAGCAGATCGGACAACCGGTTCAGATAACGAACGACCGCCGGGTTGATTGGTTCGATGCCGGCGAGATGGACCACACACCGTTCAGCGCGACGCACCACTGTACGGGCGTGGTGCGCCCGCGCCGCGGCTTCCGTGCCGCCGGGCAGCACAAAGCTGGTCAGCGGCGGGATAGTCGCGTTCATGCGCGCGATCTCGGCTTCCAGCCGTTTGGTCGGTGCGTCGGTCAGCCGCAGCCTGTCACGCCCATTGTCGGGCACGCAGAGATCGGCACCAACATCGAACAGATCGTTCTGGATACCGCCCAGCAACCCGGCCGCATCGGCGGCCACCGCCCGCAACAGCCCGATGACGGCATTGGCCTCATCCACGGCCCCGATCGCCTCGATCCGCGGCGAGTCTTTCGCAACCCGAGCGCCATCACCGAGCGAGGTCTGCCCGCCGTCGCCGCCCCGCGTCACCACCCGGTCGATGCGTATCATGGCTGCTCCTGCAGATCCTGACATCCAGTGCGGACGTATACGAGTGACGGCGATCCGCGGACAGCTCGAGCTGTGACCTCGAGACCTGCCAGCCCCGGCAGGTGGACCTTGATCGGTGGCGTCGCTTTCCACCGGACGGAGCCACAGGCTCTTCTGCTGCGCTTCCCCGTTGTGAGCGCCGTTGACTGGCGTTTCCGCCCACGCCACATGACGTGCATGCTGCGTCGTCACCTGCTGCTCGGACTTATTCCTGTCGGATTTCTTCCCGCCACCCTATCTGCGCAGACGGCCTCCACCGTCGCTCCCGCGGATCAGGCTGACACCGCGCGAATTCAGACGTACCTGAACGGCATACACACGCTGAAGGCGCATTTTATACAAGTCGCTCCGAACGGGACGATTTCCCAGGGTACCGCGTGGCTCGATCGCCCGGGCCGGATGCGCTTCCAATACGACGCGCCAAGTCCGCTGCTCCTGGTGGCCGGACATGGCCTCGTGGTTTTTCACGATGCGTCTCTAGACCAGACATCGAATATTCCGCTCGGAGCGACACCGCTGGGCATTTTGCTGGCCGATCACGTCGTGCTGAGCGGCGATGTGACAGTGACCGGCCTGCGGCGACTACCCGGCCAAATTCAGCTCACGGTTGTGCGTACTGCGCGTCCTTCTGAGGGTAGCCTGACTCTTGTGTTCAGTGATCCGCCTCTCGCGCTACGACAATGGACGGTTGTCGACGCGCAGGGACAAAGAACCACGGTCACCCTTACTAATGTCGAGCTCGGCGGCAGCTTCGACCAGAGCCTGTTCACGTTCATCAATCCAAGATTTTTCAACAAGGGCGGGTAGAGCACCTTCAGGCGTGACTGAAGGTGCTCCCGCTGATCTTTCGTCAGCAGTCTAAGTTGATGCCCAGTGGCCAGCGATCCAGACCCAGCCGCCGGTTGGAGATTGCTGCCATTGGCCTGGAATCCACGATGTCTCGCCGGGTGGCGGTGAAACGTAGCGCCCAGGCATCCAGGTCCACGGATTCAGACTGGCGCCGGTATATAGCCAGTGCCCCGGCTGCCACGCAGCCGGCCCGCTACCAGGGGGTGGTGGCGGAACCAGTTCCGATTGGGGCGGTGGTGGTGGGATCGGCGCTGTTACGACCGCCGGAGCCGCGATTGCCGGCTGCTGCGGTGGAGTGACCAGCACCGTGGATGTCGTCGGCGGGGGCGTGGTCGTGACGCACGCACCCAGGAGCAGCAACGGCAGCAACATCAGTCCAGAACGCATATTCGGTCCCCGCATATTGCCCCATAGTGCCCCGTGGGGATCATTTGCCTAGCCGGCCCAATGCCCGTCTACCCAGACGTACCCGCTGGATCCTGCCTCCCAGTGGCCCGGAACCCATGTGGCCTGCGGTGCCGGCCGCGCGATGTATTGACCAGGGGCCCAGGCCCAGGTGGTACCGTTCCACGCCCAGTGGCCGGGCGTCCATACATCAACCGGCGCTGGTGGTGGTGGAATGGTTTCCACCTGCGGGGGAGGCGGCGCAGTCGGCGCAATCACGACGGTCTGCGCCGTGGCGGGTCCGCTCAAGGCAGCCAGTGCTCCGGCCGCAGCGAACACGCCGAGCGGTCCGGCAAGTCGTCGAACAGCCATGGTCAGCTCCTTAAACCAGGGAATGTGACGATCAGAACGATCCGGCGCCGGTTCCGTGGCTTGCCCCGCTTTGACATTGCCGTGAGTTGGCCGGTTAGCTGGGTGCGGCCGTTGCGCGGTTTCAGGGCAGCGGCACGTCGCCCCACCCCGATCGTGCTTCGATCATCCGGCCGACGCGGAACAGCATTGCCTCCTTGAACGGGCGGCCGACCACCTGGACCGACAGCGGCAATCGGTCCGTTCCCAGCCCGACCGGCACGCTCATGGCCGGATGGCCGGTCACGTTGAACGGAATTGTCTGCATGGGGGATGCCAGGGACAGCGAATCCGGTACCGAATCGAATCGTGGCGCCGTAGTCAGCGCAGACGCCGTCAGCAATGCGTCGTAGCGGGCGAGCGCGCGCTCCACCGCATCGGTCAGCTCGCGGCGGACGCGCAGCGCATTGATGTAGTCGGCGGCGCCGATCGTTGCTCCCAGAACGAACCGTCCCGAGGTCGCTTCCGCATAATCGAGCAGGCGTGCCTGAAGGTCGTGCTGGTGGATGGTGAACGCCTCGGCCAGCATGATCACGCGGCCGGCGGCGGCGAACAGCCCATAATCGGGCAGTTCTATGTCATCCACCTTGGCGCCGCCGTCGCGCAGTAAGCCCATAGTGCGGTCGATCGCGCCCAGCACGTCCGGCGTAACCATCTTCGCTGTGGCGAAAAAGGCGCGCGGCACGCCGATGCGCAACCCGGCAACTCCGCGCTCCAGGTCGGCGCGAAAATCGGGCACCGGCACGTCCGCGCTGGCCGGATCATGTGCGTCGTGCCCGGCAATCACCTGCAGCGCGATCGCGCAATCCTCCACACTGCGCCCCAGCGGCCCGCAATGATCCAGCGTCCATGACAACGGGAACACCCCACGCCGCGAGACCCGGCCGTAGGTCGGCTTGATGCCGGCAAGGCCGCACCACGCCGCCGGGCCGCGGATCGAGCCGCCGGTATCCGACCCCGTCGCCATGCGGAGCATGCCGCTGGCAATCGCGGCCGCCGAGCCCGATGAGGAGCCGCCGGTGATGTGCTCGACGTTCCAGGGATTGCGCGCCGGCGGCCAGGGCAGGTCGAAGCTGGGGCCGCCGATGGCGAATTCGTGCGTCGCCAGCTTGCCCAGCAGCACCGCGCCGCCTTCGGCAAAGCACGCCGCGACCACGCTGTCAGCGTCCGGCACATGGTCCTGACGCAGCTTGGAGTGGCAGGTCGTGGCGATGCCGGCGGTATCGTATATGTCCTTCAGCCCGTACGGGATGCCATGCATCGGGCCGCGGTCTTTCCCGGCCTTCAGATCGGCATCCGCCCGCCTTGCGTCCGCCAGGGCGCGCTCCTCGGTCACCCGGATAAACGCGTGCAGTTTGCCGTCGCGCTGACGGATGCGCGCCAGGGCGTCGACGGTCAGTGCTTCCGCGGTGGTGGTGCCGGCGCGAAGCTGTCGCCCCATTTCGGCGATCGAGGGCAGCGGTGCGCTCACCGGCTTGGCTCCCGAGACGGCAGGCGGAACACGTTGGCGGGCTCGATCGCCGGGTTGAGCGGTTTGTTGAGCAAAGCAAGCTGGGTGCGCAGCTCGGCATAGGTAGCGAGGTATCCGGCCCGGCGCGCCGGCGGCACGGTGATGCCAGCGCGTTTCATCAGCAGGTCGAATTGCGCACCCGCATCCTTCTCGGCAACTCCGTCGGTCATGTCGGCTCCTGTCATTGGCTGGCGGTGGGTTCTATCCGACCGCCATCGGGGACCTCGTCGGGCAGGTTGAGTGCGACATGCTCGCCCACGCCGGCCCCGGACGCCAGGGCCACTGTATCTCCATCGGTCCCGACCACCTTCACCGGCCGGAAATGCACCGTTCCATCCGCACCCACCTCGGCCACGAATGAATTGCCGCCGCGGACCAGCAGGCCACCGATGGGGATCCGCGGATAGGTCCGCATCGGCGCATGCAATGTCACATAGACAAAGCTGCCGGGCACCAGGGAATGATCGCGGTTGTCCACCTCCAGCTCTACCAACAGTGTCCGCGTGCGAAGATCGAGCTGGTCGGCGGTGCGCGCCACCCGAGCGCGTATCACCCGAGCTGCGTCCGTCGCGTCCGCCACGTCGGCAATGTCGCCGACATGCACGTCCGGCACGTCCTGTTGCGTGACGTAGATATCGACCCGTACTTTGCTATCGTCGGCGATCGTCAGCACGGGCTGGCTGCTGGTGGCATTGGTCTGCGCATTCTGCACCAGCGCGCCCGGATCGAGGAACCGCGCGGTGATCACCCCGTCAAATGGAGCACGGATGTTCTCGTACGATTTCATCGTTGCCGCCGACGCAACCGCCGACACGGCCATGCGGAATGCGGCGTCCGTCTGGTCGGCCACCTGCAACGAGCCTACGCCATGCGCGGCAAGGTCGCGCGCCCGCTCCATATTGCGCTGCTTGTTCTGCAGATCGCTCAATGCACTGTCATAGGCGCGGTCCGTCTCGGCGGAATCGATGGTTGCCAGCACGTCGCCCGCATGTACCCGGTCGCCGCGATCGACCCGTATGCTGCCCAGATACCCGCTCACTTTGCCATACAGCGTCGCGCTTTCCAGCGGCCGCGTGTCGCCCAGCAGCCGGATCGCCCGCTCGGTCGGGCCGGCAACAACCGAAACCACCTGCACGCGCGGCCCGCGCGCCGCCTGAAGCTGCAGCGCCACGCGAGTGGCGGCCAGCGACGCGGTCTGCCCCTGCCAGATGCGGAACGCGCCCAGCGCGGCGCCGAGCACGACGACCAGCCCAGCCACATACAGCAGCACCCTACGCATGTGTGCCTGACTCCCCCGCTTCCTGCGCAAAGCGTGCATCCAGCGTGTGCAGGGACGGCGGTGCGCGCCGCAGCAGCGTGTAGAATATCGGCACGATGAACAAAGTCGCCACCGTCGCCGCCAGCAACCCACCGATCACCGCCCGCCCCAGTGGCGCGTTCTGCTCGCCGGCCTCGCCAAGACCCAGCGCCATCGGGATCATGCCGATAATCATCGCCAGTGCGGTCATCAGCACCGGGCGCAGGCGGGTGCCTCCGGCCTCGATCACCGCCTCCAGCGCCCCCATTCCTGTGCGCGCACGCAGGTCGTTGGCGAAGCTCACCACCAGGATCGAGTTCGACACCGAGATGCCGATCGACATGATCGCACCCATCAGCGATTCCACGTTGATGGTGGTCCCGGAAACCGCCAGCATCCAGATCATGCCGATCAGCGCACCTGGGACCGCCATCATGATGATGAACGGATCGACCCAGGACTGGAAC
>DATDIC010000182.1:0-6545 GCA_036521275.1 Acetobacteraceae bacterium | reverse complement strand
GAGTTCTTCGCGCTGATCGGCCCGAGCGGATCGGGGAAATCGACGCTGCTCGGCATGACCGCCGGCTTCATCCCGCCCAGTACGGGCGCCATCCGTGTCGACGGCCGCGACATCGTCGGCGTGCCGCCCTACCGCCGCGGCATCGGCATGGTATTTCAGAATTACGCGCTCTTCCCGCACATGACGGTGGCGCAGAATGTGGGCTTCCCGCTTCGCATGCGCCGGCTCGGCCGCAGCGAGGTCACCGCGCGCGTGCGGCGGATGCTCGCCATGGTGCGGCTGGCCGAGATGGAAGACCGCAGCCCGGCGCAGCTCTCCGGTGGGCAGCAGCAGCGCGTCGCGCTGGCACGCGCCGCGGTTTACGACCCAGGTCTGCTGCTGATGGACGAGCCGCTCGGCGCGCTCGACAAGAATCTCCGCGAGGAGATGCAGGACGAGATCAAGCAGCTCCAGGCGCAGCTCGGCACCACCGTGCTGTATGTCACGCATGATCAGCAGGAAGCCGCCTGCATGGCGGACCGGGTCGCCATCATGCGCAGCGGACGGATCGAGCAATCCGGCCCGCCACGTCAGCTTTACGAACTGCCGGAGAATCGCTTCGTCGCCAGCTTCCTGGGCGAGGCGAACCTGCTGGAGATCGGCGCGCTGGAACCGGACGGACAGGGGGGATGGCGGGCCACAACCTCGCATGGGTTTGCCGTTACGATCCGCTCCGTCGCGGCGATGCCCAGCGGAGCAAAAGGCGCGCCGCGCGGCACGGCAGTACTGCTGGTGCGCCCGGAGAATGTGCTGCTGGGCGAGGCGGCCCAGCGTGCCGACAACCGCTTCCGCGGCACCATCGAGGAGATCGTGTATATGGCGGGAAGTATCCGTTACCGCGTCCGGCTCGATGCGGGGCCGCTGATGCTGGCGCGCGAACCATCCGCCGTCGGGCACGCCGTCTTCACCACCGGCGACGTCGTGCCGGTCGGCTGGCTCACCCAGTCCGCCCGTCTGGTCGCGGAAGGCTGAGCCGTGACCAGTTCGCTTGCCGGACGCGTGGCGATCATCACCGGTGCGGGCTCCGGGATGGGGCGCGCCCACGCCGTGAAGCTGGCGTCGTTGGGCGCCCGCGTGGTGGTGCAGGACATCGACAAAGATGGTGCCGCCGAGACCGTCCGTCGCATAACCGAGGATGGCGGTCAGGCACTGGCCGTGGTGTCCGACATCGCCGATTGCGCGACGCATGCACCGATGGCCGCATCTGCCGCGTCGGCATTCGGGCGCATCGATATCCTGGTCAACAACGCCGGCATCGGCCTCGACCGCCCACTGGAGGCGATCGACGAAGCGGCGCTGGATCGCATGCTGGGCGTGCATGTGAAGGGCACGTTCTTCGCGACGCAGGCGGTACTGCCCTACCTGAAGCGCGTCGGTGCCGGCCGCATCGTGAACGTCTCGTCGCGCTGGGCGATGGCGGGCCACCACCTCGCGTCCGACTATATCGCCGCGAAAGGCGCGATCCTGGGTCTCACCAAGGCCTGGGCGAAGGAGCTGGCGCCGCACGCGATCACCGTCAATGCGCTGGCGCCGGGCGGCGTATGGAGCGCCATGGTGCTGCAGACGATCGGTGAGGCCGGCGTGCGCGAGGAAGCCAGTCAGGTTCCGCTGCAGCGCTGGGCTCAGCCGGAGGAGCTCGCCGAGACGGTGGCGTTTCTGGTTTCCGACGAAGCTTCTTTCATCACCGGCCAGGTGATCGCGCCGAACGGCGGCAAGACCGTGGTCGGTTTCTGAGAACGACGTGGAGGGACAATGCAGGATTTTGCCGGTCGGGTCGCGGCTATAACCGGGGCGGGTGCCGGGATGGGCCGCGCGCACGCTCTGCTGCTGGCGGAGCGAGGCGCCGCCATCGTGGTTCAGGACATCGTCGCCGATGCCGCGCAGGCCACCGCCGAACAGGTGCGTGCCGCCGGCGGCACCGCCCATGTCGCCGTCTGCGACGTCGCTGACCGCGCCGCGATCATGCACGCGCTGCAAGCGGCCGAGCGCGCGCTCGGTTCGATCGACGTCCTGGTGAACAATGCCGGTATCGGCGGTGAGCCGACGCTGGAGGAAACCACCGAGGCGGATTTCGACCGCACCTTCGCGGTGCATGTGAAGGGCAGCTTCTTTGCCACCCAGGCCGTGGTACCCGGCATGAAGCAGCGCCGCCGCGGCAAGATCGTCAACATCTCCTCGATCTGGGGCATGGTCGGGCACCATTACGCGTCGCCCTATTGCGGCGCCAAGGCCGCGCTGCTCGGGCTGACCAAGGCCTGGGCGCGGGAACTCGCGCCCTGGAACATCCACGTCAACGCGGTCGCCCCGGGCGGCGTGCTGACGGAGATGGTGCTCGGCCAACCGGACATCGAAAAGCGCATGGCGGGGAAAGTCGCCCGCGTGCCGCTCGGCCGCTACGCCGAGTCGCGGGAGATCTCCTATGCCGTGGCGTTTCTCGCCTCCTCGGCGGCGGACTTCATCACCGGCCAGGTGCTTAGCCCGAATGGCGGCGAGGTGATTGTGGGAATTTGAGGCGCGTAACTCATCGCTCCTCTTATCGAGCCGATACGACGACCGAAGCTGACCAGGACCACGCTATGCGGTTCCGGCCAGCGTGGTGCATGTGGAGGCAAGCGAGTGCTCGCGATGTGACCACCGAAGCTCCGCATGGAGTGGTGGCGCTTTACGCTCGGGCCTAAGCTGGTATGCGATGGGACGCCAAGTTCAGACGGGGGATCCGAGCCGTGAAGATCAGCGCGCTAGAATGCTACGTGCTGCTTGCGTCAAACATGAACGTCGGAAGCACTTCATCAGCTCAGGACAGCTTTATTGTTATCATACGTACCGATGAGGGCGTCTACGGGATCGGGGAATCGGACGTAAATCCCTGGATTGCCCGTGCATGCATAGAGGCCCCAGGAACCCATACGATGGGACGAGGGATTCGCGAGATGTTGATAGGTGCCGATCCGCTCGACATCCAATCCCTCTGGCGTCGTCTTTATGTCGGGACCGCTATGAACGGACGGCGGGGGGCCGTTATTCACGCGATTGGGGCAATAGAAATGGCGCTCTGGGATATCCGCGGGAAGGTGGAGGGGAAGCCAATTTTCGAGTTGCTCGGTGGCATGAGGCAACAGACTGTCGTTCCATATGCCTCACTGCAGCCGGCTGGAACAGCTTGGGAAGCATATCGGGATTCGCTTTGTGCCTGGGCCGAGCGCGCTAAAAGCTTCGGGTTCAAGGCTGTAAAAGCCGAAGTGACAATGAACGGCCCTTATGCGCATGACGGCATGCAGGAAGACTACGATAAGCATACCCTGGTTGTCGAGGCAGTGCGTAAGGTACTTGGTCCCGATATCAAGCTGATGATCGATGTCCAGTATATGTGGCCCGACGCTGAAACTGCTCTTCGAACTGTACGGGATTGGGCTTCATTTGATATTTTCTTTTTGGAGACGCCAGTTTGGATTGATCAGCTTGATGACTACGCTCGGTTGCACGCAGAGGCTCCCATGCCGATCGCCGCGGGTGAGTGGCAGGCGACGCGATACGAATTCCAGGAACTCATGGACCGCGGCCAAATTGATGTGGCACAGCCCGACATTGGCCGAATTGGCGGATTTGGCGAGGCCATGGCGGTCTGCGAGATGGCCGCCACGCGTGGTAAGCTGATCGTTCCGCACTGCTGGAAAACCGGAGTTTCGGTAACTGCGACAGCGCATCTGGCCTTCGCAACGCCGCATTGCCGATTCATAGAATACCTACCGCCCGAATTGTGCACAGAGTTATTGCGAAAGGAGTTGGCGTCTGATGGCTTCCAATTCGAGGATGGCTTGATCCAGTTGCCAACTAAGCCGGGTCTCGGTGTCGAACTGAACGAAGACGCCTTGCGGCGCTATCGTGTTATTTGAGGATGATCAGCCCGGAGTTGTGCACCGCCGCTCCACGCGACGCCGCTCTCGGCAGTTGGCAGGGACGACGGCGGGCCACACCTGGTTGACAGAGGCGATCCACTCAAATCCTGGCGTTGCATCGTGCCCGGCGCCAGGCCGAGGCATTCTCCGGCAGTGTGTTTCGCGGCTCGATCTCGGCATTCCCGATCCAGGCCGCCGCGCCGGTGTGTGCCCGGGAGCCTGCCTCATGCGGCCTCGGGCACCTCGATACCGAGCAATGGCGCATATTGCTGCGCGCCAAAAATGTCAGGGTCCCCGGCGCTGCCGCTTGGCGTGCTGCGGTAGATGGTAAACTTGATCGCGCAGCCGGGGTCGAATTCGACAAAGTCGGAAATGCGCGAGTCAGGAATGTTATACAGCGCGGTGATGGTTTCGCGCGTCAATACCTTGGCCTGTTTCACATGCTCATAGGTCGAGCGGTCGTGGAAGATGATGTCGAAAGTGATCTTGTCCACCCCGGCATTCTTGCTGCGGACGGTCTTTGCCAACTGGGCGAGGGTCTTGACCATGGCGGGATCTAGGCTCCTACCGTTTCTAGATGCGTTTCATGCAGCGCGAGGCCATCCGGCACCGCATAGGTGTGGTTGACCGTCCAGCGATAGGCCGGGCTGGCGCGCATCACTTCGTCCAACGGAAACGCAACAGAACCCGCGGTGCCCTTCACCTCCGGCAGGCGGGCATAGAACATCTGGCGGGTGCCGATCAGCGTGACTTCCTCGGCCATTTCCCTGGTGGGCGCGACGCCCTGCACCAGCACCGCGATTTCATGCGGCGGCCGGTCGCGCTTCGGTTCCATCGCGCCCATCACGCCGTCGCGGCCATACACCGTGTAATGCAGCTCGTACTGCGCGTTGCCGAAAGCATCGCGCACCTGCTGCTTCGCCCAGTCGATCATGCGATCCACATTGGCAACGGAATACGGGTCGCGAATCCCCACCAGGCCGACATAGCGTTCTCCTACCTTGCCCGAGCCTTCCAGCTTGACGCGGAACTCCGGCGCGGGTTCGAACGTCGGACCGGTGATGCGCGTGGTGCGCGGATCGACCTGCTCGTAATTGCAGTTGGTCATATTCAGCCGCCCGCCGGCGACATACTCGAAGAACG
Source organism: Acetobacteraceae bacterium (assembly GCA_036521275.1). Classification (GTDB taxonomy): domain Bacteria; phylum Pseudomonadota; class Alphaproteobacteria; order Acetobacterales; family Acetobacteraceae; genus DATDIC01. The sequence goes on along the minus strand of DATDIC010000182.1, from coordinate 1,467 downwards.
GATTGGACCGTTCATACATCGCATGCCCGGCAACCGAGGCGATGGTGCAGCGCTGGTCCGGGTGCATCGCGGTGACGCGCACATCGTCACTGGTGATCTCGCCCAGCACGGTTTCCTTGGCACCGTAAGGTTCGGCGCAGAACGACGCGCACTCCAGCACCTTGCCGAGATAGTAGGCAAGCGATTCGGGAAAGCCGTGGTGGATGGCAGGTGCGGCGAACACGGCGCAGTCGCTGCTGCGGCCACCGATGATTACATCGGCGCCTTGTTGCAGCAGCTTGATATACGGATGCACGCCCGCCATGGCGACGATGCGGTCGGTCGCCTCGAGCTCCTGCAACGTCAGCGACGCGCGGCCGTCGAGGCCGGCGATTTCCTCGCCATTCTCGATCGCGGCGCGCAGACGCTGCTTCGGCACGTCGGAATAATACCAGCCGAGCCTGAATGGCCTGAGGCCGTGCTTCTGCGCCAGTTCGCGGATGATGCCGAGATACAGGTCGACGCGGCTGTTGGTGCCGGTATCGCCGGCCGAGCCGATTATCATCGGGACGCCGATGCGGCGCGAGGCCAGCAGCATCTGCTCCAGATCGTGCGTCTGCCAACCGACGGGGCTGGTCGAGGTATCGGAACCCAACGGAACCGGACCGACATCGTCGCTGCCGGAGTCCGCGCCGATATAGTCCGGCCGCGCATCGACACCGATGGCGAAGCTCTCGGGCTTCAGCGGCGCGAAGCCAAGATGGCCGTTCGGCGAGATGATTTTCATCGACTTCATGGAACAGTCTCCAGTCGTGCTGGTATCGGGATCAGGGAGTCCGCGAAATGGCACGCGGCAACATGACCGCATGCGATTTCGGTCAGGCGAGGCGGCGTGGCGCGGCAGATGTCCTGGGCGTGCGGGCAGCGCGGATGGAAAGCGCAGCCGCTGGGCGGATGCAGTGGCGACGGTGGTTCCCCCGCCAACCGCGTATGGCCGGAGCGCGCGGCGTGGACATCCGGCACTGCGGACAGCAAGGCGCGGGTGTAGGGATGTCGTGGCGTGCGGACGACATCGCGCGCCGGACCAAGCTCGACGATACGGCCAAGATACATCACCGCGATGCGGTCGCTGACATGCGCGACCACGGCGAGATCATGGGAAATGAATAGATACGCCAAGCCAAGCTTGCGGCGCAGGCCGGCCAGCAGCTCGATAATCTGCGCCTGCACCGAAACATCGAGGGCGGAGACGGGCTCATCACACACGACAAACTCGGGATGCAGCACGAGGGCGCGGGCGATGCCGATGCGTTGGCGCTGGCCGCCGGAGAACTGGTGGGGATAGCGGTGAAGGTGCGCGGCGCCGAGGCCGACCCATTCCAGCGCCTCGGTCACCCGCGCGCGGCGTTCCGTGGTGGCAAGGTTGGTGTGCAGGCGAAGCGGCAGGCCGACGATCTGCTCCACGTTTTGGCGTGGGTTGAGGGATGC
>DATDIC010000181.1:0-3797 GCA_036521275.1 Acetobacteraceae bacterium | reverse complement strand
GCCGCAGAAAGCCGCGTGCGGAGTCCCGCGCGGCATGGGACTATTTCCGCCCAGCCCGCCGTCTGGAGGGGCCACTTGCTGCTATCCCGCTGCGGCTGAGCAAGCCGTAAGAATTCAGTACTGGACTGCGAGGCTGTGAATCCGGATAGATGAAGTACTTCACCAAATCAGGCGCACTGGTCAATTGAGCGTGACCTGGCGTGCGCGAGAGGAATAAATCGCATGCAGTTTCGTCCCCCGCGGTTCCGCACTGGACTGTTGCTCGGCGCCACCTTCCTTGCCGGAATTGCCGCGGTCCCGGCCGCCGAGCACTTCGCGCCGCGTCTCGGCATCGAAACCGCCTGGGCGCAGGGGGACACCGCGTCGCAGCGTGCCGACACCTATCGCTGGCTCACCCTGTTCGGTGATGTGTTCGAGCGGGTGCGCGCGGAATATGTGGAGCCGGTGCCCGACAAGAAGCTGATCGAGCAGGCACTGAACGGCATGCTGGCCGGACTCGACCCGCACTCGGCGTATATGGATGCCTCGCAGTTCCGCGACATGCAGGTGCAGACCCAGGGGAAGTTCGGCGGCCTCGGCATCGAGGTCACCGAGGATCAGGGCCTGATCCGGGTGATCAGCCCGATCGACGACACGCCTGCCTCGCACGCCGGTATCAAGGCGGGTGACCTGATCACCGCCCTGGACGGCAAAACGGTCGAGGGATTGCCGCTCAGTAATGCCGTCGATGAGATGCGCGGCGATCCTGGCTCCAAGATCACGCTGACCATCAAGCGGGAGGGTGTCGATAACCCGATCAATGTCGCGCTGGAGCGGCAGATCATCCACATCCAGGTGGTCAAGAGCCGGATGGAGCCGCACGATATCGGCTACATCCGCCTGACGCAGTTCACCGAAAACGCCGATGCGGGCATCCGTGATGCGATCGCCAGCCTCAAGAAGCAGAACGGCGGCACCTTGCGCGCACTGATTCTGGACCTGCGCAACAATCCCGGCGGGCTGCTCGACCAGGCCGTCGCCGTCGCCGGCGATTTTGTCAACCGGGGTGAGATTGTTTCCACCCGCGGGCGCCATGCGGATGACTCCCAGCGCTGGGACGCAAAAGGCGACGACTTGCTGCCCGGCGTGCCGATGGTCGTGCTGATCAATAACGGTTCCGCCTCATCCAGCGAAATCGTCTCCGGTGCGCTGCAGGACCATCACCGCGCGGTGCTGCTGGGCGATCGGAGCTTCGGCAAGGGATCGGTGCAGACAGTTATTCCGCTGCCCGGCGGCGGTGCCATGCGGCTGACCACGGCGCGCTACTACACGCCCTCCGGCCGGTCGATCCAGGATCTGGGGATCGCACCAGACGTGCCGGTCGCCGAAACGCGAGACAAGGTGGAGCATTTCGGTCCGGCACACGAGTGGGATCTGAATAACACGATCACCAATACCGGCGGGACGAAGGAAGGGCCGCCCCCACGCACCGACCTGCCGGTGATCGCCAGCTCGATCCCCGACAAGCCCCCAGCGGATTTCCCGAAATTCGATGCCGCCAAACCGGACCAGACGGACTTCCAGCTTCAGGAAGGCCTGGTGCTGGCGAATGCGATGGCCGAACAGCACCGTTCGGCGTCGAATAACTAGCACTCCCCGCCGGGACGATGGGCGGTTGATCGAAGCTCCGGCGGCCTGCGTCTCCCGCTCTGCAGCGGCCGGATTGCGCACCGATCCGGATGAGATTCGCGGTCGCCGTGCTATTGCCGGCGATGAAGTGCGGGGCGGTCCCGGGCTCCGCGCATGAGCCGGGCCGCCCAGCTTATGTCCGATACTGGCTATCGGCCGCGATGGCACGGGCTGGTGATTTTCTGGGTGGCAATTCTGGTGGCGCTGGGTGCAGGCGCGGGGCTGCTGCAATCGCTCGGACCGCCGGCGCCGCCACCCACGGCCGCGGCTTCCGTCAAACCGGTCGCAGCGGCTGCTCCGACTTCGATTCCTGCCGCAACGGTAATCCATCCGGTTGCGCGACCGGCGCCGCCGGACACGCTGCCCGGGCGCGGTACGCCGGGTCCGGTGGCCGATCCCGATCCGGCGCTCCAGGAGCCGGCACCTGGGATGGATGGCACTCTGCCTCGCATTGCCGAGGATGGCCGGATGCCGATGCAGGTTTACGCCGCCGGATTCGACCACAGCAGCCAAAGACCCCGAGTTGGCCTGCTGCTGGCCGGGATTGGGTTGAACAGTGCGTTGAGTGAACAAGCGATCCGCACGCTTCCGGGCGCCATCACTCTAGCCGTTTCTCCCTATGCTCAGGATACGGCGCATCTGCTGACCGAAGCGCGCATGGCGGAGCACGAATACCTGATCTCGATCCCCATGGAGCCGGAAAGCTATCCGCTCAATGATCCCGGGAACCATGCGCTGACCACCAGCAACACACCCGACGACAATGCCAAACAGCTCGTCTGGGCGCTGTCACGGATCGTCGGCTATGTCGGCGCGACTGGCGCGCTGGGATTGACGCGTGGCGAACGGTTCGCCTCGATACCGGTGGACATGGATCCGGTTTTGACCACCCTCGCGGCGCGCGGGCTTCTATACGTGGACCCGCGCCCGGCCCAACGGCACCCGCCTGGCGGGTTGCCGCATGTCTGGAGTCGTGAGGTGGACCTGGTGATCGACGAGCCGGACGATGCGCGGGCCATTGACGCAAAACTTGCCGCGCTCGTTCGGATTGCCCAGCAGACCGGCAGTGCGCTTGGGCTTGCCGGTGCGGTGCGGCCGGTCACGGTGGAGCGGATCGCCGCCTGGGCCAACGAACTCGCTGCCCAGGGTGTGGTATTGGCACCGGTCAGCGCGCTGGTGCAGTCGCCCGTGTCGGCACCCACCCAATGACACTGCTTCCCTATCGCCCCAATGTCGGCGCGGTCCTGTTCAACCATGAAGGGCTGGTGTTCGTTGCGCGGCGTGCCGATCTGCCGAATGCGGAAGGCGCGCCGGGCGGCTGGCAGCTTCCGCAGGGCGGCATCGACTCCGACGAGGACCCGCGCACCGCCGTGCTGCGTGAACTGGCCGAGGAGATCGGCACTGATCGGGTCGAAATCCTCGACGAATATCCGGAATGGCTGACGTACGATTTCCCGCCGGGCCTGCGTGGCCGGTTGCCCGAGCGATTCCGTGGGCAGCAGCAGCGGTGGTTCGCGCTGCGCTTCACCGGCGGCGACGCGGACATCAGGCTCGATCGCGATCCGCATCCGGAATTCGACGCGTGGCGCTGGGCGCGCCTGTCCGAATTGCCGGCCCTGGCGGTCGATTTCAAGCGGCCGATCTATGAAGTTCTGGCACGCGTGTTCGCTCGTTTCGCGCCTTAGACCAGACCGCGTTGAAGGTGATCGATCCCTGTCATTCCCGCGCGAAGCGGGAATTCCAGGGCAAATCCTCGGAGCTTCGGGGCCCTCGCCTGGATGCCCGCTTTCGCGGGCATGACGGATCTGGGGGCTTCGGTCATGCCCGCGAAAACGTGGGCCATGGTCAATGCGTTTGATAGTCTCTATCCTCACGCTTTCTGATGATTTTGCTTCAGGTCATCGTGCTCCGAGCTGTCAACGCGTTTCAGCGAAGCCGCCTCGATCCCGCAAGGCGATGCGGATGCGATCCGTACCGCAACCATACGCTGAAATCTATGTCGATGCTCGCCCCGGACACCGGCACGGCTGCGACGAGCGGGATAGTTTCAGCAAGCCGCACCACCAGCCGGCCCATCAGCGTACGTGGGCGGTCCGCGCAAAGTATTTCGGCTGAACACTGCGCGAGCC
>DATDIC010000180.1:0-2581 GCA_036521275.1 Acetobacteraceae bacterium | reverse complement strand
GAACGCGGTGATGCCGAGCCAGGGTGCCTGGAGGTTGTTCTTGCCCTCCGCCACCAACTCGCCAAGCGACGGCGAGCCCGGCGGCAGGCCAAAGCCGAGAAAATCCAGCGCCGCCAGCACGGTGACCGAACCCGACAGGATGAACGGAACGTAGGTGAGGGTCGCCACCAGTGCGTTGGGCAGGATATGGCGGCGCATCACCGCGACATCGGACACGCCGAGGGCGCGCGCGGCGCGCACGTATTCCAGGGTGCGGCCGCGCAGGAACTCCGCCCGCACCACGCCGGTGAGGTTCATCCACGAGAACAGCAGCAGGAACCCGAGCAGCACCCAGAAGCCGGGGGTGATGATGCTGGCGAGGATGATGAGCAGATAGAGCTGCGGCATCCCGTTCCACATCTCGATGAACCGCTGGCCCAGGAGATCGGTCAGGCCACCATAATAGCCCTGTACGGCCCCGGCGGCGATGCCGACCGCGGAGGACAGCGCGGTGAGCGCGAAGCCGAACAGGATCGACACCCGCAACCCGTAGATGACGCGCGCCAGCACGTCGCGCGCCTGATCGTCGGTGCCGAGCAGGTTGCGCCACGATGGCGGCGACGGCGACGGGCGGCCGATATTGGTCACGATGGTGTCGTAGCGATACGGGATGGCGGGCCAGATCATCCAGCCATGCGTCTCGATCGCGCGGCGCACGTCGGGATCGGTGTAGTCCGCCTCCACCGGCAGGAAGTCCGCCCCGAAGGTGGTTTCGGGGATATTGTACAGCACCGGGAAGTACCAGTGGCCGTCATAGCGGATCACCAACGGACGGTCGTTGGCGATGAACTCGGCGCAGAGGCTGAGGGCGAACACCGCGAGGAAGATCCAGAAGCAGACGAAGCCGCGCCGGTGTTGGCGAAAGATACGCAGCCGTCGCCGGCTGATCGGCGACAAGTTCACCGGCGCGACTCGAAGTCGATGCGCGGATCGACGACAGTGTAGAGCAGATCCCCGACGATCTGCATCAGCAACGCGAGCAGGGTGAAGATGAACAGCGTGCCGAACATCACCGGATAGTCGCGCTGCACGGCGGACTGGAAGCCGAGCAGGCCCAGCCCGTCGAGCGAGAAGACGATCTCCACCAGCAGCTGGCTGGTGAACAGGATGCCGATGAACGCTTGCGGAAAGCCGGCGACGATCAGCAGCATCGCGTTGCGGAAGACGTGGCCGTAGAGGACCTTGCGTTCGGACGCGCCCTTGGCGCGGGCGGTGACGACGTATTGCTTGCGGATTTCCTCCATGAAGCAGTTCTTCGTCAGGATGGTGAGGCTCGCGAAGCCGCCGGCGACGATGGCGACGGTCGGAAGGACCATGTGCCAGGCATAGTCGATGGCGCGCTGCCACAGCGGCCACGCGGAGGCGCCGTCGCTCGACAGGCCGCGCAGCGGGAACCAATGGACATAGCTGCCGCCGGCGAACACCACCACGAGCAGGATCGCCAGCAGGAAGCTCGGGATCGCGTAGCCCGCCAGCACCACGGCGCTGCTGGCGACGTCGAAGCGGCTGCCGTCGCGCACCGCTTTGGCGATGCCGAGCGGTACCGAGATCACGTAGATCAGCAGGGTGGACCACAGGCCCAGGGAGACCGACACCGGCAGCTTCTGGGCGATCAGGTGCAGCACCGTCTGGCCGCGAAAGAAGCTGCGCCCGAAATCGAAGGTCAGGTAGCCCTTCACCATGTCGAGGAAGCGGGTCAGCGGCGGTTTGTCGAAGCCGAACATCTCGCGGATTTCGGCCAATGTCTGCGGATCGAGCCCGCGCGCGCCGCGATAGGCGCCGGAGTTGCCGAGATCGCCGGTCGGGCCGGAGACCTGGCTCAGCTCGCCCTTGCCGCGCAGATTGGCGATCTCCTGCTCGACCGGACCCCCAGGGGCCAGTTGAACGACGGCGAAGTTGATGGCGATGATGCCGAACAGGGTCGGGATGACCAGCAGCAGCCGGCGCAGCAGGTAGCCGGTCATTCCCGCATCCGGCCCCTCATCCGCCGCCCTTGGCCCGCGCCGCGTCGCTGGCTTGCGCCTTCGCCGCATCGACCCACCAGGTGTCGAAATCGACGCCGTCGCGGATCGCGATGCCGGGCTGGCCGAAGCGGTTCCAGTAGGCGATGTGGAATACCTGGTTGCCCCAGGCCGGCACCAGATACCAGCGCCACAGCAGCACCCGATCGAGCGCACGCGCCGCGGTGGTCAGCGTCGCGCGGTCCTGCGCAGTGATGATCCGCTCGACCAGCGTGTCCACCGCCGGATCGCAGATGCCCGGCACATTAAAGCTGCCCTGGGCCTTGGCCGCCGCGCAGGTGAAGTAGTCGCGCAGCTCGTTGCCTGGGATGTCGCTTTCCGGGTAGATCATCATGATCATGTCGAAGTCGAAGTCATCGGTCAGGTGCTGGTACTGCGCGGCATCGACCGTGCGCACATGGGCGTCGATGCCCAGCTTCTGCAGCAATTGCACATAGGGCAGCGCCACGCGCTCCAGCGAGGGATCGTCGAGCAGGATGGTGAAGCTCATCTGCGTGCCGCTCTTGTCCACCAGTTGGCGA
>DATDIC010000179.1:0-3524 GCA_036521275.1 Acetobacteraceae bacterium | reverse complement strand
AGAAGAACGCGACCTTTGCCGGCAGGCGGGGCAGTTTTCGAAACCGCCCGCGAGTGTCGGGTAGGACGTGCCGCGAAGACCGTGACTAGGACTGCGCGACGATGATGGAGAGAACGCGATGAAGTCGGTGATCCAGGCCGGTGGCAAGGGGACGCGGCTCAAGCCCTATACGATGATCTTGCCGAAGCCGCTGATGCCGGTCGGAGCGAAGCCGGTGCTGGAAATCCTGCTGAAGTGGCTGCGCCGGAACGGCACGCACGAGGCATACATCACCACCGGCTATCTCGGCCACCTGATCCGATCGGTGTGCGGCGACGGCCGGCAGTGGGACCTCCGGATCCGCTACACCGAGGAGACGGAGCCGCTCGGAACCATTGGTCCGCTGGGTCTGCTGCGCGACGAACTGGACAGCACGTTCCTGGTGATCAACGGCGACGTGCTGACCGACCTCAACCTGGGCGCGTTCGCCGCCGCCCATCGCCGGCACGGCTGCGCCCTGACCATCGCCACCGCCAGGCGCACCACGCGCATGGATTTCGGCGTCATCGAGGAGGTCAACGGCAAGGTCGCGCGCTTCCGGGAAAAGCCGAACATCACCAACATGGTGAGCATGGGCGTCTATTGCATGGAGCCGGACGTGCTCGACTACATCCCTGAGGGCGTTCCGTTCGGCTTCGATGATCTGATCCTGTGCATGCTCGGGCGGCGGCTGCCGGTGGGAACGTTCCTGCACAGCGGGCTCTGGCTGGATGTCGGCCGCGTGGAGGACTTCCAGAAGGCGCAGGATCTTGCCTGGGACGAAGGCTGTCCGGCGTTCGATGAGCTGTCGCTGGACAGCCTGTCCGACGCGATGCCCGGGACACCGGCCGAGTTGGAGACACCGATGCCCGCCTGACCCCGGTCACGTGAGTCGCACCTACCACAGTCACGCGGGATCGGCCCGCTCGTATCGGAGGCTAGTCGAATGTTGCTGGTTGCAGAACCGTGCCTTGGCGAGGAGGAGAAGATCGCCCTCTCCGAGGTCGTCAGCAGCGGCTGGATCACGATGGGCGACCGGGTCCGCGAGTTCGAATGCGCGTTTGCCGACGCGCATCGCGCCGCCGACGCGGTCGCCGTCGACAGCTGCACCGCCGGCCTGCATCTGGCGCTCGCGGCGCTCGATATCGGGCCGGGAGATGAGGTGCTGGTGCCGTCGCTGACCTTCGTCGCGACCGCCAACAGCGTGGTCTATTGCGGGGCGACTCCGGTGTTCGTCGATGTCGAGGCGCTGGATCTTCCGCTAATGTCGATCGCCGACGCGGAAGCCAAATGCACGTCCAGGACCAAGGCGGTCGTGGTCATGCACTATGGTGGCCGGATGGTCGATGCCGACCGCTGGCGCGCCTTCGCCGACGCCAGGGGCCTGGTTCTCGTCGAGGATTCCGCCCACGCGGTTGGTCCCGGCCGGCCGCCGCTGTTCGGGGACGCGGCAGTCTTCAGTTTCTTCGGCAACAAGAACATGACGACTGCGGAAGGCGGCATCGTGCTCGCCGCGGACCCGGATGTCTTGGCGCGCATCAGGCAGATGCGCAGCCACGGGATGACCGCTACCACCGTCGAACGGCTGCAGGGACGGACCTTCACCTACGACGTGACGATGCTCGGCTACAACTACCGGATGGACGAGTTGCGGGCGGCGATCGGGCTGACGCAGCTCAGGCATCTCGACCGCTGGAATCAGCGCCGCGCGACGCTCACGCGCGCCTATCAAGCGATCCTGCCGGATTTCTGCCCGCAAGTCCTGCTGCCGTTCTCCCGGACGCAGGTTTCGCTGCACCACATCATGCCGGTGCTGTTGCCGGCCGGCACCGATCGGCAGCGCGTCATGGAGCGGATGCGCGAGGCCGGGGTCCAGACCACGGTCCACTATCCACCGGTGCACCAGCTCTCGTGGTACCGTGAGCGGTTCCCGGAGGTCTGTCTGCCGAAGACCGAAGCGTTCGCGCTCCGCGAACTCACCTTGCCGCTGCATCCGCGCATGGAGACGCGCCAAGTAGACGTCGTCGCGCGCGCCTTGGCCGACGCACTGGCCGGATAGCGCATCATGCGACTTGCCGAGGCCGAATCGGAGCTGCGCCTCAGGACCGATGACCGGAAGGGAATCGGCGCGAGCCGGCGGATTTTCGATGTCGTCGCCGCCGCGGCGGGATTGATCGCCCTCGCCCCGCTGATGCTGCTCATCGCCCTTGCCGTCTATGCCGAAAGCAGGGGGCCGATATTCTTCTCGCAGGTGCGCCTGGGCGAGCGCGGACGGCATTTCCGCATGCACAAGTTCCGCAAGTTCCATGAAAGCGGCTCGACAAGAAGCACTGCGGTGACCGTGCAGGACGACGATCGCATGACGCGGGTGGGTCGCTTGCTCGCGCGCAGCAAGCTCGACGAGCTGCCGCAGCTCTGGAACGTACTCGTCGGCGATATGTCGGTCGTGGGTCCGCGACCGGAATCTCTGGCGTTCGCGGACTGCTTCGGTGAGCGCTATCGCGCGGTGCTGGATTTCCGGCCCGGCATCTTCGGGCCGAACCAGGTATTGTTCCGCAATGAGTGCTCCTTCTACAGGGACGGCATCGATCCGGAGCAGTTCTATCGCGACGTGCTGTTCCCGATGAAGGCTGACGCCGACTTGGCCTATTTCCCGCATCGAACCATGCGCCGCGATCTCGCCTGGATCGTGCGCGGCATGTTCGCGGTGCTCGGGTTCCGGGTTCGGCCCGACCGGGGGGTCAACGCGGCCGCCGTGGTAGAGGCCGGGTTACAACAGAGGCAACAGGCGTGAACGCGCAACCGAAGGGGCAGACCTTGGACTACCGTGGGACAAAAGTTCTGGTGACCGGCGCCGATGGCTTCATCGGTTCCCACCTGACCGAAGCACTCGTGCAGAGCGGCGCGGATGTCACCGCGCTCTGCCTCTACAACTCCTTCGACAGCCACGGCTGGATCGACGATTTGCCGGCCCTGATCCGGGCCAGACTGACGGCGGTGCGCGGCGATGTCCGTGACGCGGCATTCATGCGCCGTCTCATCGAGGTCCAGGACATTGTGTTCCATTTGGCGGCGCTGATCGCCATCCCGCATTCGTATCTGGCGGTGCAGTCCTATGTCGAAACCAACGTGCTGGGGACGGTGCACGTGCTCGAGGCAGCGCGGGAAAGCCAGATCAAGCGAGTCGTGATCACCTCCACGAGCGAGGTCTATGGTTCGGCACTCACCCTGCCGATCGAAGAGAGCCACCCGTTGCAGGGCCAATCCCCGTATTCCGCCTCGAAGATTGGTGCCGACATGCTGGCGATCGCGTTCGCCCGCTCGTTCAGCGTTCCGGTGGCACTCCTGCGCCCGTTCAACACGTTCGGCCCGCGGCAGAGCGAACGCGCCATCATTCCCACCGTCATTCGTCAGGCGCTCGATCCAGCCTGCGAGACGCTCAGAATCGGCGATACCTCGACATTGCGCGACTTCACGTTCGTGGCAGATACGGTGGCGGCTTTCCT
>DATDIC010000178.1:0-9933 GCA_036521275.1 Acetobacteraceae bacterium | reverse complement strand
TCCGACCTGCACACGCCGCGGCGGTTCTACAACATGCTGCGGCTGTTCAAGGCGACATCGCCGATGTCGATCGGAAGCTGGATCCTGGTGGGATTCGGGGTGTTCAGTTCGCTCACTGCCGGGGCCGATCTGCTGGAGCGTGTCCCCGGTTTGCGCTGGCTGCGCGGTGTGGCGAAGGCGGCGCAGATTCCGGCTGCGGTGGCCGGAGCGGGACTGGGCACCTACACGGCAACGTTGCTGTCAGCCACCAGTACGCCGCTATGGGCTGCGGCCCCGTGTGCGACGGCGGTGCGGTTCGGCAGTTCGTCGGTTGCCTCCGCGGCGGCGGCCTTGTCGCTGGGCACGCGGCGTTCGCGGCTGGGACGCGACCTCGACAAGATCGCCCTGGCGGCGCTGGCGCTGGAATTGGCGGGGACGATTGCAGCCAACGAAACGTATCACCAGACCGGCGTCGCCGCGACGATGGAGACCGGCCCGGGTCGCGTCGAGGAGATCGCAGGGACGGTATTCGGCACGCTGTTTCCTGCGGGATTGCTCGCGGCAGCGCTGTTGTCGAAACGCCGCGCATCCGTCCCCGCGGCGCTGGCCCATCTGGCGACACTGGCCGGCGGCGCAGCCTTTCGCATCGCATTCCTGGCGGCCGGCGATTGCTCTGCCCGACGGCCCGATATCAGCCTGCGATTCGCGCAGAACCATAATCTGCCACGCATGCGTGGCGTGCCCATCCAGCAGCGACGCTGAGCCCGTCCCTTCCCCGTTCGCACCGATGGTGCGCATAATCCGGCAACTTCCACAGCGGCCGTCGAGGGGCATCGAACCGATGGACATCCAGGACACCAACTCCCGCATCGTCGCGGCGTATCGCTCGCGCACGCCCGGCTCGGCGGCGTTGGCGCGCGAGGCGCTGGCGCTGCTGCCAAGCGGGATCGCGCACGACGCCCGCCACCTGGAACCGTACGGCATCTACGTCGAACGCGCCGCCGGACCGCGCAAGTGGGACGTGGATGGCAACGAATATGTCGATTACTTCGGCGGCCATGGCGCATTGCTGCTGGGGCATAACCATCCGGCGGTGGTACGCGCGGTGGAGGCTGCTCTCGCGCAGGGGACCCATTTCGGCGCCAACCATCCGGGCGAGGTGCGGTGGGCTACGGCAATCCAACGGCTGGTGCCCTCGGCGGAGCGGATCCGGTTTACGTCTTCAGGAACCGAGGCAACGCTGATGGCGGTGCGGCTGGCGCGCGCTTTCACCGGGCGCGAGACGCTGATCCGCTTCAAGGGCCATTTCCATGGCTGGCACGACCACATGACGTCGGGCTATTCGAATCATTTCGATGGCTCTCCGACGGCGGGCGTGGTGCAGGGCGTTGCGGCCAGGGTGAAGCTGCTGGAGCCTGGCGACGAGGCGGCGGTGGAAGCGGCGTTGGCGGAGGGGGATGTGGCGGCGGTGATCCTCGAACCGACCGGATCGACGTTCGGACAGGTGCCGTTGCGGCCGGAATTCCTGCACACGCTGCGCCGGCTGACGGAGCGTGCGGGCACGCTGTTGATCCTGGACGAGGTTGTCACTGGTTTCCGCGTATCGCCGGGCGGTGCGCAGGTGGCGTTCGGGGTGCGGCCGGACTTGTCGAGCTTTGCCAAGATCGTTGCCGGCGGGCTACCGGGTGCGGCGGTGGCCGGGAGAGCGGACGTGATGGACCGGCTGGACTTCGCCGCGTCGGCGCGGACCGGGCAGGAGAAGGTGCAGCATCCGGGGACGTTCAACGCCAATCCGGTTTCCGCGGCGGCAGGAACGGCCGCGCTGACGGTGATCGCGGAGAGCGACGTGAATGCGCGTGCCGACGCAACCGCGCGCGACCTGCGGGCGGCGCTGAACGACGTGCTGGCGGATGAGGGTATCCCCTGGTCGGTTTACGGCACGTCTTCGGGGTTTCACTTGTTCATGAATTCGCGTGGGCGAAAGATCACGCCCGGCCAGTTCGATGCCTTCGGGGTGCCGCGGGAGGAGTTGAAGGAGCAGCCAAAACGGGTGGCGGAGCGGTTGCGGCTGGCGCTGTTGAACGGGGGCATCGACGTGAACGGCCGGATCGGCGGGATGGTATCGGCGACGCACGGCCCCGCCGAAATAAACGACACGGCGCGGGCCTTGCGCGCCGCGATCGGGATGCTGCGGGCCGAAGGGGAAATAACTTAGGTTCAGGCAGGACGGGTGGAACCGGCTGGCTCTTCCCGCAGCGACCATCGAAGATCGGCAGGATCATAAATTGCCGATTGTGACTGGGGATAGATCCCTGTCGGAGCGTCCTGTCCGGAGATGGCCCCGCCCCCTGGCGCAGCGACATCGTTGGCGCGCGCGGCTGGGTCCGATGTCGCTGCTTGGATTTCTGAGGGTAACTCCACGGGTATTTCCGGAGGCTGGGTGGCGCCCGGCTCGGGCCCGCGGTCCGCGGCGTCGTCCGCGCGCGGAAGACCCTCGGCAGCTTGCCGATACGCCTCGACCGGGTCCGTCCGGCCGGTGGCTGCTGCGGTCAGCCAATAGGCACTCGGACGGCGTCGCGGATTGTTGGGGCGTGGCCATGTGCTGCCGTTCGATTGGTCCCCTGCGACGCTCGCGTTCCCGCTGCTGTCACTTTTGGTTTCGGGGTGATCGGAACGGCTGGCCTGTTGCCGGCGTGCGGATGGCGAAGGTTTCTCCTGTTCGAACGTCGCTGGCACCCGGACCGCATCGGGATGCCGCATCAGCCATTCGGTGGATTCGCGCGCGTCGTCCGGCACCCAGATGAAAGGAACCACGAGCGCATCGTTAGCATTTCCATCGTGACCGCTCATGTGTGCTCCAGGTGATTCGTGATGCAGTCTCCCGGCGCGACGTTACATCAATCGCGGTTAACCGTCCGCTAACGTGGCGCGCCTGGTTGACCCCGCTTCATGCATGGCGCGCCATCGCTGCCATCCCGCCTCACGCAGCGAGCAGGCCGGGCAGGTGGCGCAGCCGTACCCCCAGTCATGTCGATGAGTACGATCCCCCAGATAGCAACTATGGGTCCGTTCGATGACCAACTGCACCAGGGCGTCCCCGCCAAGCTGGTCGGCGAGCGCCCAGGTTGCCGCCTTGTCCCGCCACATCAGCGGGGTCTCCAGAACGAAGCGCCGCTGCATTCCCACGTTCAGCGCAAGCTGCATTGCCTTGATCGCGTCGTCGCGGCAGTCCGGATACCCCGAATAGTCGGTCTCGCACATTCCGGCGATGATGCGCGTGATCCCGCGGCGATACGCGATCGCTGCGGCATAGGTCAGGAACAGCAAATTCCGCCCGGGAACGAAGGTGCTGGGCAGACCTTCGCCGGTCATCGTAATCGCCATGTCGGCGGTCAGCGCGGTGTCTCCGATCGCCGTCATGCTCGCGCGCATGTCCACCAGGTGATCCGGCCCGAGCCGCGCGCCCCACTCGGCCATGTGCGCAAACGCCGTGCGGATCGGATCGCGACATTCAAGTTCTATGGCGTGCCGCTGGCCATAGGCGAACCCGACCGTTTCCACATGCGGATAGCGCGTCAGGGCCCAGGCGAGACAGGTGGTCGAGTCCTGGCCGCCGGAAAACAGCACCAATGCGTTATCAGATGTCGTCATCGATTAAGTCTCATACGTGACCGCATAGGTTATCGGCGCACCCGTGCCGGATTGCCAAAGCGTTCCCGGTTACGATCCGTCCGGTTGCCGGCTGCCGCTATCGCGCCGCGGTCACCGTCGGCGACACGAACACCTGCCATCCCGCCATCGAGAACCAGATCCGGTGCCCGTGCAGGAAATCCTGCCCCACCAGCGCCTGGAACAGCCGATCGGTCACTTCCGGCCGCTGCTCGATGTCATGCGGCAGATCGAGCACCGGCAGTATCGGATCATTTGCCACCCAATTGCCCACCCGGATGCTGCGGAACCGATGCAGCGGAACGATTGCCGCGTCTGGTCCGGTGCCGCCGATCGACATCGACGGATCCGTCTTCAGCACTGCGTCGGTGACCCCCACGCGGCCGGCCAGCGTCAGCGTAATCGCACTGGACTGCGACCCGGTGTCCAGCAGCGCCGTTGCTGCTACGCCATCGAGCTCGATGGGCAGCAGAATCCGGCGCGGGAAGTCCAATGAATGCCGGTTGACCACAACGCCGGCGAGCTGAATCGCCGGACCTGGCCAGGGCGGTGCAGCAATCCAGCAGGGCTCGGCGCGATACAGCGTCATCTGGCCGCCCGGCGCGTCCAGATCGACCGCAAACCATCGCAGCACGTCGGTCCCCAGCACCCCGTCGACATCGCCGAGCGGCGTCACTGCCAGGTCGCCGACTGCCACATGGCGCAGCGGCAATCGCAGCCCGGCCAGGACGAAGCTGTTCAGGCTGGCATCGAAGCGCGCGGTCTGGCCACCAACGCCCCAACTTCGGGTCGCATTGTCGAAGTCGCGATTGAGCGACAGGCGTGTCGCCGTGCTGACATTCAGCAACGTCCGCTCCGAGCCCGTATCCACCACCAGCCGGACCGGCTGCCCGTTCACCTGCGCCGTTACCAGTACCAGATTCTGCCGTGTCTGCACCGGGGTCTGGCCCAGTTGCTCCAGCTTGCAGTCGCCCACGCCGAACAGGTAATTGTTGGTCGCCTGGCATCCTGTCAGCAGGAGGCATCCCAGCAGCCCGAGCCGGACCGTGTGCCGGGCACGCGGCTGCCTCACTCGCGCACCCGCAGCTCGTCGCGAATTTCGGTCAGCAGCTTTTCGGTCGGGGTAGGTCCGGACGGTGCCGGGTCGTTGCGCACATGCAGGCGTGTCAGCGCCTTGATCAGCCAGAAGATCGCGAAGCTGACAATCAGGAAGTTGATGATCGCATTGATGAACAACCCCACGTTCACCGTCGCCGCGCCGGCCTGCTGGGCCGCCGCCAGCGAATCATAATGCTTTCCGTTCAGCGGGAAGAACCAGTTCGAAAAGTCCACCCCGCCGAGCGCCAGCCCGATGACCGGGTTGATGACGTCCTTCACCAGGCTATTGACGACCCCGGTAAAGGCGACGCCGATGATGATACCGACCGCCAGGTCGACGACATTGCCGCGCATGATGAAGGCGCGGAACTCTGCGACCCAGCCGGGAGGCCGCAGTTGGGACGGCACGCGAAAGACATTCGACATGTGGCATCCTCCGGTTGTCGGCTCTTGGTTTATTATCATAGCATGGTAGGACGAATCACCCCGGGGAGATCGAATATGGCCGCACCCGCCTCCGCTGCCGCGCCCGTGGCCAGCCAGATCGAGGTATTCCCTACCGGGGCCGCGCTCGCGGCGGAGATCCGCGGTGTCGATCTGCGGCAGGTCACCGACGCCGCGTTTGCCGCGATTCACCGTGCCTGGCTGGAGCATCTGGTGCTGCTGGTGCGCGACCAGGAGCTGTCGGACGACGACCTGATCGCGTTCAGCCGCCGGTTCGGCTTCCTGGACCATGCGCCGATCCAGGAGAATGGCCGCCGGTTCGTGGAGGGGCACCCCGAGATCTACGTGGTGTCCAATGTGATGGAGAATGGGGTGGCGATCGGCAGCCTCGGTGCTGGAGAGGCGGTGTGGCACACCGACATGTCCTATCTGCCGCAGCCGCCCAAGGCGAGCATGCTGTTCGCGATCGAGGTTCCGCCCAAGGGTGGTGATACCGGCTTCAGCAATATGTACCGCGCGTGGGATCAGTTGCCCGCTGATCTGAAGCGGCAGGTGGAGGACCGTCGGCTGAAGCATGACGGCACGTACAACAGCGGCGGCTATGTGCGCGAAGGCATTACCGCGACGGACGATCCGGTGGCTTCACCCGGCACGTACCATCCGATCGCCTACCAGCATCCGGAGACCGGGCGCATCGCGCTTTATCTCGGCCGGCGGCGAAATGCCTACATCGAGGGATTGCCGCTGGATGAGTCGGAGGCGCTGCTTGATGAGCTGTGGCAGCACGCCACGCGCGAGGAGATTTCGTGGTACAACCATTGGCGCGTGGGGGATCTCGTACTGTGGGACAATCGCTGCACGATGCATCGGCGTGACCCGTTCGATGCCTCCGCGCGACGGGTCATGCATCGGACGCAGATCAAGGGGTGATGCGATCGGGCGAGTGGTATCGCGTTCGGGCAATTGGTCACTCCGGGCAATTGGTCACAAGGAACGACCGCATCGCCATCAGCGGTCGTCATGGCGCGCCCAGGGCTTCACCGTTTGTGGAATGATCGCTGCGGTGGCGCGGCAACCGGGTGCTGCTTACCCAGCCGCTTCCCTCCACCCCTGACGCTCGGCAAACTCCTACCATGACCTACACCATCGGCATCGACGTGGGCGGCACCTTCACCGATATCGTCGTCACCGCCCAGGACGGCACCACCACCATCGCCAAATCCGTCACCACCCCGCACGACCAGTCGGAAGGCGTGCTTGCCGGGCTGGCGCTGGCAGCCGAATCGCTTGGCGTGACGCAATCGTCGCTTCTGCAACAATCCAGCCGTATCGTCCACGGCACCACCGTCGCCACCAACGCGCTGCTGGAAGGCAAAGGCGCCCGCGTCGGCATGCTCACCACCGAAGGCCACCGCGACATCATCGAGATGCGCGAGGGGCTGAAGCCCGACCGCTACAACCTCCGCCTGCCGCCCCCTGCCCCGCTCGTCCCCCGCGCCCGCCGCCTGCCCGTCCGTGAACGCCTGCGCGCCGACGGCTCTACCGAAACCGCCCTGGAGCCTGCTTCGCTGGAAACCGCCCTCGATCAGCTTGCCGCCGAGAATGTCGAGGCCGTCGCGATCTGCTTCCTGCACGCCTGGCGCAACCCGGCGCACGAGCGCGAAGCCGCCGATGCCGCCCGCGCCCGCCTGCAGCACGCTTACATCACCACGTCGTCGGACGTGCTGCCGGAGATCAAGGAGTACGAACGGTTCTCCACCACGGTTGCCAATGCAGCGGTGGGGCCGGTCATCGACACCTATCTGCATCGCCTTGCCGACCGGCTCCGTGGCGGCGGCTTTCGCGGCGACCTGTTCGTCATTCTTTCGCACGGCGGCGTTGCCTCGGTGAACGAGGCCACACGTCTCGCCGCCGGCACCGCGCTTTCCGGACCGGCCGGCGGGGTTGCCGCCGCCGTTGCCCTGACGCGCCAAGATCTCGCCGGTGATCTCATTACGTTCGATATGGGTGGCACCAGCACCGACATCGCCCTCATTGCCGATGGCCAGCCGACGCTGTCTGCCGGGCGCGCCGTGGCCAACGCCCGCATTGCCCTGCCCGGGCTCGACATCGTTACGCTTGGCGCTGGCGGCGGCTCGATCGCGCACGTGGATCGTTCCGGTCTGCTCCAGGTCGGCCCGCAGAGCGCCGGTGCCGATCCCGGCCCTGCCTGCTATGGCCTCGGCGGCGAGCATCCCACCGTCACTGATGCCAATCTCTTGCTGGGTTATCTGGATCAGCGCGCATTCCTCGGCGGTCGCCGCCTGCTGGAAACCACCCGTGCGGAAGCCGCCATCGGCCAACTGGCCAATAAGCTTCAGCTTGAAACCATCGAGGCCGCCGCTGGCATCCACCGGCTGATCAACACCCGCATGGCGGACGGCGTGCGCATCGCCACCGTCCGTCGTGGCGTCGATCCCCGCAAGCACGCGCTGCTGGCGTTCGGCGGGGCGGCCGGCCTGCATGTCGCCGCGGTTGCCGCCGAACTCGGCGTCCGGCGCGTCATCGTGCCGCAGGCGGCTGCCGTCCTGTCCGCCTGGGGCATGCTGAACACCGACCTGCGCGTGGAGCTGGCGCGCAGCCAGGGACAATCCAACCACATCGACATTCCCGCGCTGCAAGCCGCCTTCGCCGACATGGAACGCGAGGGGCGCGAACGGCTGGGCTGGTTCGCCGGCCCGATCGAGCTGCGCCGGTCGGCCGACATGCGCTATGGCGAACAGGTGTTCGAAATCGCCGTGCCGCTCGATGGACTGGACTGGGATAGCCCTGATCTCGGCGCCGCAATCGAGGCAGCGTTCCATCGCCGGCACGAAACCCTGTACACGTATTCCTTGCGCGATCAGGATGTTGTGCTGGTGAACGCTCGCGCCTCCATCATCGGCCGCTTGCCGCCTACACCCGTGCGGCCCATGCCGCCGCAGCCTGAAGCGACCGCATCGGCGACCCGCCGCGTCTATCTGGGCACCTGGACGAACGTTCCCGTGTTCGACTTCGCGCGCCTCGCCATCGGCCAGCGCATCGGCGGCCCGGCGATAGTTGAATCTGACACGACTACCGTCCTGCTCCGTCCCGGCGATAGCGGACAATTCGATCCCGGCGGTTGGCTGGACATCACGATCGCCTGACGCGCCGGTCGAAAAAAAATCCGCCACGGTCGCTGTAGGTCTCCAGTGCGTTCCCCCCGTTATTCACATCTGTCCACAGCCCGCCGGCCCTGTCCGCCCCCACCACGCCGCCGTATGATGACAGGGCCGTGAACACCATCGACTCGCCCCTGCTCGGCCTATCCCAGCGTCTGCCGCCGTCCAACATGCGGGCCGAGCAGGCGCTGCTTGGCGCCCTGTTGGCCAACAACCGTGCCTATGAGCGCGTCTCTGAATTCCTCACCGCGGACCATTTCGCCGACCCCATCCATGGCCGCATCTACCAGGCCATCTCCCGCCGCATCGAAGCCCAGCAGCTCGCCGACGCCGTCACGCTGAAGTCCGAATTCGAACATTCAGGCATCCTGGAGGAAGTCGGCGGCACCGCGTACCTCGCCCAGCTTCTCGAAGCCATGGTCGGCATCATCAACGCCGGCGACTATGGCCGTGCCGTCTACGATACCTGGCTGCGCCGCCAGCTCATCGACATCGGCGAAAACACGGTCAACAACGCGTTTGGCGCGGATCCGGAGCTCGACGGCCAGTCGCAGATCGAGGCCGCCGAACAGGCGCTTTTCCAGCTTTCCACCGACGGCAGCACGACAGGCGGTTTCGTTTCATTCGAACGCGCCCTGACCGACGCCATCCTGGGCGCCGAGCGCGCGTTCCGCCGCTCCGGCCACGTGTCCGGCCTCACCTCCGGGCTGCGTGACCTGGATTCGCGCACCGGCGGGCTGCATCCCTCCGACCTGGTTATCCTCGCCGGGCGGCCTGGCATGGGGAAGACTTCACTCGCAACCAAAATCGCCTATGGCGCCGCGCAGGCGCTGCTCGCCGAGGGTCGCCGCGAAGACCCCAAGGCACTCGCCAAGGCGTCGGTCGCCATATTCTCGCTGGAAATGAGCTCCGAACAGCTCGCCACCCGCCTGCTGTCCGAAGAAGCCCGCATCTCGGGCGACCGTATCCGGCGTGGCGATATCGGCCAGAAGGATTTCGACAAGTTCGTCGCCGTCAGCCGCGACCTCGCCGCGCTGCCGATCCAGATCGACGACACGCCGGCCATCACCCTGTCCGCCCTGCGCACCCGTTGCCGGCGGTTGAAACGCACCAAGGGACTGGCGCTGGTGGTGATCGACTATCTCCAGTTGATGCGCCCGGCCGCCGGTACCCGCCCGGAAAATCGCGTGCTGGAGATCAGCCAGCTTACCCAGGGGCTGAAGGCCATCGCCAAGGAACTGGCGGTGCCCGTGCTGGCCCTGTCGCAACTTTCCCGGCAGGTGGAAAGCCGGGAAGACAAGCGCCCGCAGCTCTCCGACCTGCGTGAGTCAGGCACGATCGAACAGGACGCCGACCAGGTGATGTTCATCTACCGCGACGAATATTACCTCGCGCAGCGTGCTCCCAAGCAGATGGCCTACGACTCCGAGCAGAAGTTTCAGGATCAACTGGAAAAATGGCAGCGCGACATGGAAGCCGCGCACAACAAGGCCGAACTGATCATCGCCAAGCAGCGGCACGGACCGACCGGCAAGCTGGATCTGTTCTTCGAGGCCGAATT
>DATDIC010000177.1:0-18716 GCA_036521275.1 Acetobacteraceae bacterium | reverse complement strand
GAGGTGATCAATTTCGGCTCCGCGGTGAAGTTCTGCCGGCTGGCCGAAGGGCGCGCCGATCTGTATCCGCGCTTCGGCCGCACGATGGAATGGGACACCGCGGCGCCACAGGCGCTGCTGGAAGCGGCGGGCGGCACGGTGCGTCGCCTGGACGGCACGGACCTGACATATGGCAAGCCCGGCTGGGAGAATCCGCATTTCGTCTGCGCCGGCCGGCTTGCCTGACACTGCCGTGCTGATGCCGTGCCCGGCTTGCGTTGCATGAGTACCGGCGAGGCTGACCCGGCGCCGACGGGGGCCGCCGAGGTGGAACCAGCCGGGTTCTCGGGGCTGGAAGATGGGCTGGACGCGGCGCACGACGCTTTCGTCCGTAACGACATGGCGACCGCCCAGCGCATCTGGCAGGAGCTGCGCGCCCGTTTCCCCGATCATCCGACGCCGCTGCATCGGGCGGGTGCCGGCTTGCTCGATCGCGGACGGCTGGAGGAAGCGGAGGACCTGTTATCGGAGGGGCGTGACCGGTTCCCCAACGATCTGCCGATCGCCACCGATTTCGCTTGGGTCGCCTGGCGGGGCGGCCGGTATGAGGCGGCGACGGAGCGGTGGGGCGATGTGCGCCACGATTTCCCGCAGGCGATACAGGGCTGGGTTGGGGGTGGGCTCGCGTTGCGCGAACTGCGCCGGTACGATGAAGCCGAGCGGTTGCTGGGCGAGGCCATCGAGCGGTTTCCCGACACTTCGTGGCCGGCCGCCGAGCATGCGGTGCTGGCCAATGTGCAAGGGCACTGGGAGGAGGCGCTGCGCCGCTGGGACCGCGTGCGTCAGCGTTTCCGGCAGGAGCCGCAGGGGGTGGCCGGAGCGGCGTGGGCGTTGCGGGAGCTCGGCCGGCTGGCGGAGGCGGAACAGTTGCTGAAGGCGGGGACGGAGCAGTTCCCGGAGCATCCGAATATAGCCATCGAGCACGCGACGGTCGCGCACCAGCGGCAGGATTGGGCGGCGGCGGCGGATCGGTGGGAGCGCGTTCGCCGCATCCTGCCGCAGGAACGCCGCGCCTATCTGCTGGGCGCCGAGGCGCTTGGGAATGCGGGGCGGCATGAGGCGGCAGAGGCGCTGCTGCGGCAGGCGGCGGCGTTGTCCGACGAGCAGAAGGTCACGACGCAGAGCGCCGCAACGGGCGGCCGGCGGCTGACGAGTGGGGCGGGCGCGCCCGCGCGGCTGACGCTCCGTCCGCTGGAACGCATTACGGTCCCGGTGCAGCAATTGCTGCGCGCAACCACGATCGACATGCCAGCCTGCCTGGTCCACACCAACATGACCGAGTTCGACTGGGATTTCGGCCGGCATCTTCTGGCGACCCTCTACACGCCGCGTTCCTGCCGGCTGGCGGTGGTACAGCTTCGGCGATTTCGGCCGTCCGCCTGGGTCGCCGTGCCGACCGGAGAGGACCTGATCCCGGTGTGTGATGGGCTGGTTCCCGCTGAACAGGTGAACCCCGGCTGGGACGCATCGAGGCTGCGCGACGCGGTTGCGGGATGTGGTCCCGAGGTGGAGGTGGACCGGGCGGTGGTCGTGCTCGGCCGCTACGGGTTGCGCACCTGGGGACATTGGCTGGGGGAATTGCTGCCCAAGGTGGCGTGCCTGGAAAGGTTCAGCCCCGGGCAGTTCAGCTATGGGCTGCCGGCCGATGTTCTGCACGACGCGCACCTGCGCACCGCGCGCGAATCGCTGCGGTTCCACGGCGTGGACGACGACCGGGTGGTGGCACTGGAGGTGGGGCGCCGGTACCGGTTCCGCGAGCTGTTTGCGGTATCGCCGGTGTGGTCGGATCGGATGATCCATCCGGGCGCGGTGGAAAGGATGCGCCAGGCGGTTCCGGTGCAACCGCGTGGTGACCGGGTCGCCCTGCTGCGCCGGGAGTCGGCGACCCGTCGTGTCGCCAATCTGGACGAGCTGCGGCCATTGCTGGAGGCGGCGAATATCCGCACCGTCGAGATTGGAGAGCTGCCGTTCAGCGCGCAGGTGACGATCTTTCAGCGCGCCGATGTGGTGATCTCGGTGCTGGGGTCCGGCCTGACCGGGCTGATCTATTCGCCGCCGGGCGTGAAGGTGGTCACGTTGAGTCCGATTGGCTGGGCGGACGACTTCTTCTTCGCGCTGATGCAGAACCGCTCGGCCCGGCTGGCCGAAATTCGCGGCCCCAGCGCGAACGATGACCCGCGCGGCGTGGGTGTGTCCAGTTTCACGGTTCCGCCGGCGGCGCTGCAGCGCGGGCTGCGGGCATTGGGGCTGAGTGCGTGATCGGGCCGCGCGGGCGACGCGTGGCGATGCGGCTGTTGGGCGCCGGCGCGGCCACCGTGGCGGTACCGGCGGCGGCGCAGGGATTGAGCGGAGACGGCGTGATCGCCGTGCCGACGATCCAGTCGATGCTGGAGGTGGACGTCGGCCGGCTTGGTGCCGACCGGACGCATGTCGCACTGGTGGAGGGCTATTGGCGGGCGGATGATGGCGGTGGCGGTTGGCTACGCTGGGATGCGGCCAGTACAGCCGGCGAAGATGATTTCCTGGTGTTCCGTCCGCGCGGCAGCAGCGGGGATGCGCCGGGCCGATGGCTGCGCATCGCCGATCCGGCGGCGCTTACGTTCGAAATGGCCGGTGCGCGGGGCGACGGCGTCGCGGACGATTATCCCGCGTGCCAGAAGGCGCTGCTGTTCGCGTCGCGTCGCTTCGGTGCGTGCCGTGTGCGGTTGCGGCCGGGCTGTTCCTATCTGCTCGATCATGCCACGTGGGGGCCGGAGAATTTCGGCATCCGGCTGGGTTCGGCAAATGCCGGGGCGCTGGTGGTTCCCAATCATTGCGTGGTGAGCGGACCCGGCGGCGCACTGAGCGGCGGCGAGAGCGTTCCCGAGCTTGCCCGTACGGCCCGGCTGGTGCTGCACCCGCGGATGACGGTGTTCCTGGCCTATTTCGCCGAACTGGCGGATTTGCAGGTGGTCCGCAAGGACATGGGAGGACCGGTCGATCATTTCTTGCCCGCCGGTCCGGCTGATCTTGATGATATGCAGGCGCAGGTGGCGCTGTGGTTTTCGGAGGACGGGCGCGCCGACGCGAATGGCGGGGTGCGTTCGGTGGGCATCACCAACGGGGGCATCAATACGCGCGTGCGCCGGGTTATGGTGATGGGATTCCACACTGGCTATTATTCCGACGGGTTTAGTGGCGGGGATGTGGACGAGCTGTATTTCGATACCGCCGGACGTGGGATCGAGGTGACGCGCACGGCCGACAGCGCCCGCATCCGCGACTGCTATGCCAACGGGTTCTGGTCGGGCGTGCTGCACGAGCAGGCGAACCGGCGCGGCGACCATGCGGCCCGTCCAGGGATTGCCTATGATTTTCACGACCAGACGGACGGGTTGCGCTGCACCGATTGCAGCGCGATCGGCTGGGCCACCGGGTTCCGGCTGGCGAATGTCTGGGCCGTGGCACTGAACAACCCGAATGCCGAACCGGCCGGTCAGCCGAAGGACGCGGTGACGCGGGGGATCTTGGCCGAAGGTGTGGTTACACATACTACGATCTTCAACCCGCTGCTGGACGGGTTTCTGTACCGGATCGACTTTCAGCACCGGCCGTTTGCGCGGGCTGTTGCCACCGGGCCGGACGGCCGCGCCGGGCCGGGGCAGTATCCCACCGCGTCCATCACCGTGATCGGCGGGTCGTTGCAGGGCAATCCGACGGATCCGCCGGGGCATCGCATGTTTCGCCTGGGCCCGTACAGTGCCGGCACGGTGATCGGCGTGAACCTCGCCAGCTATGGCGGGACGGATGAGCGGCCAGCGGTGCTGGCGCAGGAAGAGGTCGGGGCGTGGAAATTCATTGCGCTCGATCCGTCGGGTGGGGTGCGCGAGCCGCTGTTCGAGTTCGCGCGTCCGGCGGATGCCGGCAAGGTGCTGCGGGTCGGTTGCGCGGCGATCGATGGTGCCGCGGCGATGTCCTGGACGATATCGGGAACGCCGCGCTTGCCCGACTTGCCGGCGTCGCCGGCCGGGCTGCCGCGTGGGAGCGTGTGGCGGGACGGCGATGTGGTGCGTGTGGTGGTGTAGCCGCCGTTGAAGGCAGACCCATCCGCGTTCCCCGTCCCCCGTCATTCCGGCGAAAAGCGGGAATCCAGCGACGCACGCGCACGAAAGCGGGCATTCACGCCAAGGTCGCGGTTGCGCGCGCTATCGCTGGATTCCCGCTTGCGCGGGAATGACCATGAACCGGAATGACCGGGAACCGGGATGACGGGGGACCGGGATGACGGGGGACCGGGATGACCAGGGACGGGTCCGCCTGCAGGACGATTGGTCCTATGTGGAATAATCGCTGAACGCTGCTCCTGCGTACCGCGCGCGGTAGTCGGTTTTCACGTTGACCAGCGCCACCATCCCCTCGTCCACCTTGGCCTGCGCGCGCTCGAGGGCGGGGCGGATGTCTTCCGGGCGTTCGACGTACTCGCCGTGGCAGCCGAGTGCCTCGGCCATTTTGTCGAACCGGGTGTAGCCAAGATCGCGCCCGGGCTTTTCCCGCTTGGGGTCGGCGGTCCAGCCGCCGTTCAGGCTGATCACCACCAGGATGGGGATCTTGTGGCGTACTGCCGTGTCCAACTCCATCGCGTTCAGCCCGAAGCTGCCGTCGCCATGCACGACGATCACCTGCTTGTCCGGCTTGGCGACTTTCGCGCCCACACCGAATGGCAGGCCGACTCCCATGGTCCCGAACGGGCCGGAGTTCAGCCGATGGCCGGGTGCGAAGGTGGGCATGGTCTGACGGCCGAAATTCAGTGTCTCCTGCCCATCGACGCACAGGATGGCGTCGCGCTTGGCGAAATTCCTGATCTCCTCCAGCAGCCGTACCGGGTGGATATCGCCGTCCTCGGCGTATTTGTTGGCCCCGCTGCCGGCACGCTTGGCTGACTCGCCTTCGGCCAGTTTCTGGCGCCACGCCTTGTAGGTATCGGTGTTGATCTTGGTGCCGATGCCCTCCAGCACCTGCTGCAGCACCATCTTGCAGTCGCCGACGACGGGGATATCGACAAAGCGGGCCGCGGTGGCAATCTCGTCCGCGTCGATGTCGATCCGCGCGATGGTTGCATTCGCACCAAAGCGCGGCGGCGCCGCGTGGCCGATGATGTAGTTCATTCGCGTGCCCAGGACCACGATCAGGTCGGCGTCGCGAAAGGCGGTGCTGCGCATTGTCATGTAGGAGCAGGGATGGTCATCCGGCACGACGCCGCGGCCCTGCGGGGTGGTGTAGAAGGGAATGCCGATCTTATCGACCAAGGCATGCATTTCGTCCCAGGCGCGGGACCAGATCACACCGCTGCCGGACACCAGGATCGGCTGCTTCGCCTTGGCCAGCGCATCGACCAGCCTGGCGACCTGCTGCGGATTGCCGAGCGGGCGGGGGTTGAGCAGCGGCCGGCCGGCGAAGCTCCAGTCCACCAGGTTTTCGTCGATCTTCTGATACAGGATGTCGCCGGGAAAATCGAGATAGACGGGGCCGGGCTTGCCGGACATCGCCTTCTGGAAACCGAAATTCACCTGCTGCGGGATGCGCTTCAGATTATGGATGCGGTCGGCGTATTTCACGCAGCCGCGCATGATGGCGACTTGGTCGATCTCCTGGAACACCTGGCGGCCGAACTGGCTGATAGGCGAGGAGCCGCCGATCGCCACCACCGGGGCGCAGTCGATCAGCGCATTGGCGACGCCGGTCACCAGGTTGGTCACACCCGGGCCACTGGCCGCCATGCAGGCGGATGGTTTCTGCAGCAACCGGCTGTATGCCTGGCACATGAAGGCCGCCGCCTGCTCGTGGCGGACGTCGATCATGCGGATGCCTTCCTTGATGCAGGTGGCCTCCGCCAGCAGCATGGGGCCGCCCATGATGAAGAACAGGTCGTCCACACCTTCCTTCTTCAGGCATTTGGCCAGAATTTCGGAGCCGGTCAGTTCAGCCATGTGTCGTCTCCTGCCGATATTGTCGTTTCAGCCGATCACGCCGCTGCCGCGCAATGTTCCCGTCTCGTCCCGGCTGATGCCGAGCCAGTCGCCGAGCACCTCGTCGGTGTGCTGGCCCAGCAGTGGTGCGGGCTGCACGGTGGGCGGCCGGCCTGAGAAGCGCACCGGGAAGGCCGGCATCTTGTAGGACCCGGCGGTGGGGTGCTGGATCGTCTGCATGATGCCGCGCGCCTCGAAGCTGGGGTCGTGCAGCAATTCGTTGGTGTCCAGCACGGCGCCAGCGGGGATGCCGGCGGCGCCGATGATGCGCATTGCCTCGTGCTTGTCGTGCTTGCACGTCCATTCGGCAACCATGGCATCGACTTCGGGTTCGCGCTCGCGGCGTGCATCGGGACTGTCGTAGCGCTTGTCGCCGATCAGCTCCTCGCGCCCGATCACGGCGAGCAGGCGGCGCCAGTGCTCGGGATTGGCGCGGCTGGTATAGACATAGACGTAATCGTTCGGACCGCCGCCCTTGCAGGGATAGGTGCCCATCGGCGGATTGCGCGACAGCACGCTGCCGGAGCCGGCACGGTGGGCCGGCTGGCTGGTGCGCGTCTGCGTGGCGAAGGCGCCGCGGATATACTGGAACATGGAATCCTGCATGGCGACCTGCAGGTGCTCGCCTTCGCCGGTACGGTTGCGGCGATGCAGCGCGCCGAGGATGGAGATCGCCATCAGCATGCCGGTGCCGGTGTCGCCGATGGTGGGGCCGGGCTTCAGCGGTGGCCCGTCGGGCTCGCCGGTGATGCTCATGGTGCCGCCGCAGGCCTGGGCGATCATGTCGAAGGCAAGGTTGTTCTCGAACGGCGAGCCGGCGCCGAAGCCTTTTACTTGCGCATAGATGATGCGGGGGTTCAGCGCGCGCACCACGTCGGGACCGAGGCCGAGACGCTCGATGGCGCCGGGGGCGAAGTTCTCGATGAAGACGTCGGCCTTGGCGGCAAGCTGCTTCACCAGGTCCAGGCCGCCTTGTGCTTTCAGGTTGACGGTGATCGATTTCTTGTTGGCATTGTATTGCAGGAAATAATGCGCATCGGTGCCGGCGGGATTGTTGATCTGGCGGCCGGGGTCGCCGTTCTTCGGGTTTTCCAGCTTGACCACGTCGGCGCCGAGCCAGGCGAGAACCTCGGTGCAGGAGGGACCTGCTTCGAACTGCGTGAGATCGAGGACCCGCACATCGGACAAGCAGTTTTCCGCGGCCATTGAACGTCGCTCCTGCAGACTTGACCGCAGCTTAGGGCGGGGCGGCAGGCGCGTCGAGGGCAGCGGAACTCACGCCACCGCAACGTCTCCGGCGATGAGCTGGCGCCGCCCATCATCGGTGTCGAGCAGCAATGCGCCGTTGGTCGCGAGGCCGGCGAACCGGCCGCGGATGGATCCGGTTGCGGTTGTTACGACCAGGTGGGTTCCCGGCGGATGCGCCCGCGCGAGCCATTCGGCACGGATCGGCTCGAAGCCAATATCGATCCATTGGGTCAGCCGCCGGGCGACGGCGTCCAGCAGCGCGGCACGCAACGACGGAACGTTGGCGCTGGTGGCGCCGAGCTGGGCGAGCGACGTGGCGGGACCGGGCGTGCCGGACGGCACATGCAGCACGTTGAGGCCGATGCCGATGATCAAGGCGGGATCGGCGCGCTCCACCAGGATGCCGGACAGCTTCGCGCCGTCCACCAGCACGTCGTTCGGCCATTTCAGGGTCGCGCGGGCGGAGGCAAAACGGTCGGTTGCATCCGCCACTGCCAGGGCGGCGAGAAACCCAAGCTCCGGGAAGCGGGCAGGGGGCTGAGCCAGGCGCAACAGGATGCTGAGATAGAGGTTTCCGGCGGGGCTGACCCAGTGCCGGCCCTGCCGGCCACGGCCGGCGGTCTGGCGGTTTGCAGTGACGACCGTTCCGTGCGGGGCGCCCGCGTCCGCAAGACGCCGGGCTTCGTCGTTGGTGGAACCGAGGCTGTCATGAGTTTGCAGGCTAAATCTGATCACACCGGGACAGTGTCCAAGCTAAAATAAGATTGCAACCGGTTTTGGATCTGCATAAGGTCATACCAATTCGTGTGGACGAAGACTCAGATCCGTTGTGACCGCGAAAGTGGGCATCCAGGCGAGAGCCCACAAAATCCCGAGGGTTTGCCTTGGTTCCGGCATGCGCGGGAATCACGAACGTGGGTCATTCCTAGATGCGGTCGAGTATAAAACCACCACCGGAATGGGAGAGGAATATCCGTCATGCGCAACCCAGTATTGTTGGCTGCATGTGTCGGCTTCGGGGCAGCGGCAATCTTATCCGCCCCGCAGCCGGCGGCGGCATCTTTCATCCAGTACAGTTCCCGCGCTGCATTCGATGCGCTCGGCAGCACCATCGGGGTGGACTGGGGCGTGTTCGGCCCGGCTGGAACGACGATCAGCACTCCGGACTTTCGGACTGTCAGTGGCCTCACAATCGGGGTTGCGTCGTCGCAAGGCGTGCTCGACCGTGTGGATGAGGGGAACGGCTATGTCGGAGATTTCGCCCCGGGCGATCATCTGCTGACCGATGGCGGCAGTGAATCCGACAGTTTCATTGTCAGTTTCGGAACGCCGGTGCGCGGGTTCGGCACCCAGGTTGATGCGCATTATATCACCGGACCTTACACCGGCGAGATACAGGTGTTCGGCACGGCCGATCAATTGCTCTATACGGCGGATTTTTCCGGCACCCATACCGGCGCGGAGGATAATTCGGCGCCCTTCGTGGGCGTGCTATCGAGCGTGCCCGATATCAGCTTTGTGTCATTCCTGATCAATCAGCCGCAACCGGGACCGCCGCCGCAATCGGGCGCTGTTGTCATCAACCGCCTGGACGTGCTTACGACGACGACCGCGGTGCCGGAGCCGATGTCACTGGCGCTGCTGTTTCCGGCGCTCGCAGCGGTGGTGGCCATACATAGGCGCCGGACAGACGGGGCCACGTCGGCAGCCCCGCTCTCCGGGCGCAACTAACGCCGACAGCTAAAACGGCAGCCGCGCTTCTGCCCTGGTGATGGCCGCGTCGAACACGGCCAGCACCTGGGCGTGGGTGGACCGGTCGTTCATCTTCTCGACGTGGCTGTAGCCGCGCAACACGGCTTCCGTGCGCAACAGGTCCTTGGCTTCCTCGAAGGCGCGCGGATCGCGCAATACCCGCGATGCGGCCTGCAACGCGCCCATCGCGCAGCGGCGACCGCGCACGGTTTCATAGCGCCCCTGGACCCATTTGTCCTCCAGCTCGATCAAGCCGCGGGCGGCGCGCAACAACTGCACAGCGGTAACCTCGGAGGGTACCACGGGCTCGTTCGGCGCCAGCGACCAGAGCGGAAGGGCGCGGGCCTGGGTGAACAAAGCCGTGGTCGCAACGCGCACTCGGCTCCAGATCCCTTTCGCCTCAGGCGCGAGTGGCGTCACACGGAGTGGAGCGACGCGAAACTCCGTTCCGTCGAATGGCATGGGTGGCCCCCTTTCACTGCGACAACTGCCGCGTTAACGCGGGTGATATTGGCTTGTTCTACTCATCTCCTCGTGCCTAAGCGGCAGAGTTCATCTTGCTCACCAACCTGTGTCATCTGCAATAGGTAGTTGCCCCGCCGGCGACTGCCGGAGCAGTGCGGAAATGCCGGTCAGCGGCCGTGGAAAACCGCCGGTCGCTTTTCCGCGAACGCGGTCACCGCTTCGCGGTGATCGTCAGACAATCCGGTGCGCGCCTGATGCACCGCCTCCATGTCGCAGACCACGGAAAGCGGTTCGGTTTCCGCAGCGTGCAGGTTCTTCTTCATGTACGCGTAAGCCAGGCGCGGGCCGGCGGCGAAGCGACCGGCCAGCGCCATGGTTTCGTCGGTCACCGCCGCGTCATCGACGGTGCGGGTGACGAGGCCGATGCGGGCGGCTTCGTCGGCGCCGATCATGTCGCCAAGCAGGTAAAGCTCGCGCGCCTTGGCCGGGCCGACCAGTCGCGTCAGCAGCGAGGAGCCGCCGAAATCACCGGAATAGGCAATGCCGGCAAAACCGGTGCCGAAGCGTGCGCCGCGGGCGGCAATTCGCAGGTCGCACGCCATCGCCAGGCCCAGTCCGGCGCCGACGGCGACCCCGTTCACCCCGGCGATGATCACCTTGGGCAGCCGCCGCATGAGCTGGGGCAGTGCATGCATGCGGTTCAGCCGATCAATGCGCTGCTCGAAACTGTGATGGTGCCGGGTCGTCATGTCCTTGACGTCGCCGCCGGCGCAAAAGGCGCGACCTTCGCCGGTGATGACGATGGCGCCGATCGTGTCATCCGTGCCGAGACGGGTCAGCGCCGAGTGCAGGCCATGCAGCATTTCCTGGGACAGGGCGTTGAGCCGGTCCGGCCGGTTGAGCGTCAGGACGGCGATCCCGTCGGCGGTTGTTTCAATCAGGTCCGGCATGGGCGGCTCCGCTTTTGCGGCGAAGCTTGGCGGTCAGGGGTGCGAAGGGCAACTGCGGGTGCCGGAACCGCGGTTCCTGTCCCCTGTTCCGAGGCGGATCAGGCAAGCGGCATCCGGAACGTGAAGCGTGTTTCGTCGGCGGATGACGCAACCTTCAGTGTTCCGTTATGAGCGCGGGCGACTTCGGAGGCGATATAGAGGCCCAATCCCAGCCCCTGCTGGTTGGGCTGGATCGCGCCGCGGGAGAATGGCTGGAACAGATGCTCGAGGGCGGCCGGGGGGATCGGATCGCCCTGGTTGGAGACCGCCAGGGTGAAGCAAGCCGGGTCGGTAATGGCACGCACGCGCACGGGCGCGCCGGGGGCGCCATATTTGAGCGCATTGCCCAGCAGGTTCGACAGAAGCTGGCCGATGCGGCCGCGGTCGCACATGACGGGTTCGATTATGGAGAATTCCTCCTCGATGACCCGATCCGGCCAGGCGACGCGCAGCTCCGCGATTATCTGTTCCAGCACCGGTGTCAGCGGTGCGTCGGCGTTGCTGTTCAGCACCAGGCCGGTGCCCATGCGGCCGCGCGCGAAATCCAGCACGTCGTCGATGAGTGCCGACATCCGTGACACGCTCTGCCGGATAAGCGCGACCATCCGCGACGCCTTTTCAGTGAGCGGCGTCTTCTGCAGCAGCTCGGCGGAAGCGCCGATCGCGGATAGCGGGTTGCGCAGGTCGTGGCCGAGTACGGCGATGAACTGCTCGCGCAGGTCTGATGTCTGGCGCTCATTCAACAGGCTGGCCTCGGACGAAGCCATGCGTTCGAGCGCGTCGAGATGGAAGGCGATCAGCTCCGCGAACAGCCTGAACATGCCGAGGATCTCTGGCGTGTTCAGGCGTGCCGGTCTTGGGTCGATGGCGCAGAGGGTGCCGAAGAACGTCCCGTCCGGCAGCACGATCGGCATCGAGATGTAGCTCTGGAAGCCGTACATCTTCGGGGTGGGATGCCGGCAGTAAACGTCGCTTTCGGCGACGTTATTGATGACGACGGGTTCGCGGTTCTGCCGGATCTCGTGGCAAATGGTAGTTTCGACTTTCAGTTCGCCACCGGGGCGAAGGCCGAACGCGATCTCGTCATGCACGCGGCAGGCGATCCATCGGTTCTCGGTAACGCGGGCGACGGCGGCGAACCCCATCCCGGTGATGCGGCACACCACATCCAGGATGGTTGGCACGGCTTCAATGCCACCGATGGCGGCGACAGATTGCTGTGGATCGCCAGTCATCATTTCGTGGTGCGAGCAGGCATGTGTTGATGCGAGCGTGTCGGTCTGCGGCTCGCTGGTTCGGTTCATTGCGTATGTTGGTATGGGCGCATGGCGGGTATTGAGGGGCGCGCGGCTTGCCCGTCAAGCCCGTGCGCGGAGACGGCCAATTCGGGGGTGAGGTGGTGGGTGCACGGGCTGTGGTGGATTCCCGCTTTCGCGGGAATGACGGGGGGCGCGGGTGTGACGGGGATTCATGGGGATGACGGAGGCCGTCGGTGTCGGTTGAAATTATTGGGAAATCGGCAGGGCCTGCTTCGGCGGGACGGCACGATGGGGCTATGTCCGATTGGCTGTCGGACTATGGGCTCCGAACAGTTCCAGGCGGTCTCGCCGGACCCGGCGAGCTTCGCCGGCGCGTGCCGTCAGGCCGGCCCGGTCGAAGAATTCCAGCACCTGGATCGCCACCTTGCGCCCATTCTCCAGCCGGTCGCGGAACCGGGCCGTCGTCAGCCCCTCCGCCCCGTCGGCCAGGTCCACGGCAAGAGCCGCCATCCGCGCGACGGTCTCGGACAGGAAGAAATGGTCCGCGGCCACCTCGGTCAGGCGGCCGGCGCGCTGCAGCCGCTTCAACGCCGCGCGCATCACCGGTTCGGGCACGTCCAGGGCGCGCGCCAGGTCGCGGGTGCGCGGCGGCCGGTAGGGTGCCGCCTGGATCAGCGGGTGGGCCCGTGACCAGAGCCGCTCGTCTTCGGCGGACAGCGTTACCTGATGCTCGGGGAGGCGCAGCCAGGGCCCGTCCTGAACCAGTACTCCGTGGCGGATCAGCCGATCGAGCAAGGCTCGCATCGCCGCCGGCGGAAGACGCACGGCAAGCTCCAGCCGCAGGCGGTCCAGGGTCAATCCCGGCTGGTCCGGTGCGCTCTCATGGTATGCGCGCAGCGTGTGCGACGCTGCGTCGGAGAGCCGGGCGAGGCCCGGTGTGGAGATCGCTATCGGCCCGAGCGCCTCGGCTGACGCAGCCGCCATGACCGCCTGGGACTGTGCGGCCGGCAGGTTCCGTGCGCGGGCAAAGTCCTGCACGTCGACGAACCCAGGGGGAACCGCCAGCAGCCGGCCCAGCGCGGCGGCGGGATCGGCGTCGTCCAGCGCCGTAAGCTGGTCGAGCCGTAGCGGCGATCGCCGGCCGCGGATCGGCCCGAACGGATCGACCACCACCCCGCCGCCGGTCGTGCTCGCCGCCCCAGCGTTGCGGATCACCACCCGATCGCCTGCCAGGGCCGCGATGCCGCGTTCCAGCGTCAGGCGCACGAACGCGGTGCCGCCCGCCACCAGGCGGTCGGCATCCAGCGGGGTGATCCGCGCCAGCGCGTGGGCCGCGCCGAGATGCAGATGCACGTGCGTGTCCGGACGGGGTGTCGCAGCGCCGGGCAGCAGGCGCAGCTTCACGTCCAGCCGCTGGGTTGGTGCATGCAGGTCCGGGTGCAGCACCCAGTCGCCGCGTGCCACCAGTTCCTTCGACAGCCGCGGCCCGGTGACGTTCAGCGCGGCACGCTGGCCGGCTACGGCCTTATTCGCCGGCTGGCCCTGGGCGTGCAGGCCGCGCACCCGCAGCTCCTGGCCGGAAGGTGACAGCAGCAGCCGGTCATCGGTCGCGATGCACCCCGCCACCATGGTGCCGGTCACGACCAGGCCGGCCCCGGTCAGCGTAAAGGCGCGATCGACCGCCAGCCGCGGGTGTCCCATCAGGTCGCGCGGGCGCGGGCCAAGCTGCTGCAAGGCCGCGTCGAGTGCCCCGATCCCTTCGCCGGTACGTGCCGAGACCGCGACGATCGGTGCAGCGTCGAGCAGGCTGCCGGCCAGCAATGCGTGCAGTTCGGCGCGGACTGCGGCGACGCGGTCGGGCGCCAGGTCGATCTTGCTGATGGCAATCACGCCGCGGTCGATCCCCAGCAGCTCCAGGATGGACGCGTGCTCGCGGGTCTGCGGCATCACCCCGTCATCGGCGGCCACCACCAGCAGCGCGGCGTCGATCCCGGAGGCGCCGGCGAGCATGGTGTGGACCAGCCGCTCGTGGCCTGGCACATCGACGAAGCCCAGCCGGTCCGTGTAGGCATAGCCCAGGTCGAGCGTCATGCCGCGCCGCTTCTCTTCGGGCAGCCGGTCGGCGTCCACGCCGGTCAATGCCTTGACCAGGGCGGTCTTGCCGTGATCGACGTGGCCGGCAGTGCAGATCAGCATGCAGGTCGATTCCAGGTGAGCGGGACAAAAACGCTGCGGATGATGGATGCCGCCACTTTGGCGCAGTTCCTGAAATTCGGCACGGTCGGCACGCTGGGGTTCCTGGCCGATACCGCCGTGGTGTACGCGTTGCGCGGGGCGCTCGGGCTTTATGCGGCCGGCATGGTCTCCTACTTGCTGGTGGCGACGCTGAACTGGGCGCTCAATCGGGTGTGGACCTTCCGCGGCCGCGGGAGCGGACCGGCACACCGGCAATGGGCGCGTTTCCTGGCCGCCAATCTGCTCGGCCTGGTGTTGAACCGTGGCACGTACGCCGTGCTGGTTACAGTTGTACCCCTTTGTGCGAGGCAGCCGGTGTTCGCGGTGGCGGCGGGCTCGCTGGCCGGAATGATGGTGAATTTCACGCTGTCTCGTCGGATGGTATTTCGCTAAGTTTCTGATCGACTTCCTCGTTTCGTTCTGCACTATCTTGCGGATCATAATTGATCCGTCTGTAATTAACGTACGGGTGAAGATTCCGCCGCAGAACTCATGCCGGTCACAATATCGGTGGCAGGCTCATGTTCACGAGCGAACAGACGATCGAGCGTCTTTATCCCGTCGGGATCGGCATCGGCCCGCAGAGACGTCCGCTTCCGGTGCGGCAATTTCGCCGGCCGATCGGTCCGGTGCCGCAGGGCCGGGGATGGTCGGCCAAGCGGCTTGAAGACGTGTTTCTGGCGCTGCTGTTGCTGCCTTTCGTGCTGCTGCTGATGGTGCCGATCGTTCCGCTGATCTTGCTGGACAGTCGCGGTCCGATTTTGTTCCGCCAGCGGCGCATCGGCCTTGCGGGCCGGGAATTCGAAGTGCTCAAGTTCCGCACCATGCACGCGCATTGCGCGGAGCCGGTGGCGCCGCGCCAGGTTACCCGCAGCGACAAGCGGGTAACGCGTGTGGGCGCCTGGCTGCGCCGCTTTTCGCTGGACGAGCTGCCACAGATATTCAATGTGCTGCGCGGCGACATGTCGCTGGTCGGGCCGCGGCCGCATGCGCCTGGCACCTGTGCGGGTGGGCGTCCGTTCGAGCAGGTTGTCACGTATTATCCGGCCCGCCACCGGGTGCCCCCCGGCATCACCGGACTGGCCCAGGTTCGCGGTTGGCGCGGCGAGACGGATACCGAGGAGAAGCTGGTTCACCGCGTCCAATCCGATCTGGAATATATCGAGACCTGGTCGATCTGGCTCGACCTGAAGATCCTCGTGCAGACGCTTTTCGTGCTGGTCCGCGCGCACAATGCGTACTGAGCCGATGGCATCGTCTTTGCTGAAATTTTCGCGGCCGCCGGCGCGACAACAGCACGCCGAGCCGGACCGGCTGTTCGTCGGGTTTCGCGTCGCGGTGCTGATACCGTGTTTCAACGAGGAAGCAGCGGTGGCGCGCGTGGTCCGCGGCTTCCGTGCCAGCCTGCCGACGGCGACGATCTACGTCTATGACAACAACTCGCACGACCGCACCGCCTCGGTGGCTGCGGCTGCCGGCGCCGTGGTGCGCAACGAGGGCCTGCAGGGCAAAGGCTATGTCGTGCGCCGCATGTTCGCCGATGTCGAAGCCGACATATTCGTGCTGGTCGACGGCGACGATACATATGAGCCTGAGGCCGCGCCGCGCATGGTCCGCATGCTGATCGAGCAGCGCCTGGACATGGTGACCGCCGTGCGCGATTTCGCAGCGGGCGACGCGTTTCGTCGCGGCCATCGGATCGGCAACATGCTGCTGTCCAGCATCGTGCGGTGGATCTTCGGCAATCGCATGAGCGACGTGTTTTCGGGCTATCGCGTGTTCAGCCGGCGCTTCGTCAAATCCTTTCCGGCCCTGGCGGCGGGGTTCGAGACCGAGACCGAATTCACCGTGCACGCGCTTGAGCTGAAAATGCCGATCGCCGAAGTGCCGACCGGCTACCGCGCCCGCCCGCCGGGTTCGCAGTCGAAGCTGCGCACCTGCGCGGATGGATTGCGCATTCTGCGCACCATCATGCTGCTGGTGAAAGAAGGACGCCCGCTGCAGTTCTTCGCGCTTGCCGGGGCGCTGCTGCTGCTGGCCGCCACCGGCGCCGGGCTGCCGGTGGTGCTGCAATATCTGGGCAGCGGATTGGTGCCACGGCTGCCCACCGCGGTGCTGGCGACCGGGCTGGTTCTGCTCGGTTTCCTGTCGTTCGCCTGTGGCCTGATCCTGGATTCCGTCGCGCGCGGCCGGAAGGAGATCAAGCGGCTGGCCTATCTCGCGATGCCTGCCCTGCGCATGTCATGAAGCCGCGCCATCTTGCCGGCGCGACGTCTCCGCCGGCCGGCCCGTATGACGCCGATATCGTCATCCTGGCGTTCGACCGGCTAGCGGAGACCGAAGCGGCGATCGCGTCGGCGCTGGCGCAGACCGGTGTCGTCCGTCACCTTACGGTGGTCGATCAGGGCTCTGCGCCGGAGGTGGTGGCCCGCTTGACGGAGATCGTGCATGGCCGGCGCGATGCCACGCTGGTTTCGCTCGGGGCCAATGGCGGCGTGCCGGCGGGGCGCAACGCCGGCAGCGCGT
This sequence comes from Acetobacteraceae bacterium, assembly GCA_036521275.1. Taxonomy (GTDB): domain Bacteria; phylum Pseudomonadota; class Alphaproteobacteria; order Acetobacterales; family Acetobacteraceae; genus DATDIC01. The sequence goes on along the minus strand of DATDIC010000177.1, from coordinate 2,198 downwards.
TCGGGCATGGACGAGCGATCGTGGCGCTGGACAACGATGCCGAATTTGCCACCACAACGACCGTGCAGAGCGCGGTCGCGGCGATCGACGAGGATCCTGGCCTGGCCGCGGTCGGGTTCCGCATCGTCGAGCACGCGACTGGACGCGACGATCTTTCCTCCTGGGGGTATCCGGCTGCGTTGCTGCCCCGTACCGGCGACACGTTCGGGGCGGTGACGTTCGTCGGCGCGGGGCACGTTATCCGCCGCGCCGCCTGGGAACAGGCTGGCGGCTACGACGCCGCGCTGTTCTTCTGCTGGGAGGAATATGATTTCTGCCTGCGCGCGATCCAGCGGGGCTGGCAGGTGCGCTACCGTGGCGACATCGTCGTTCGCCACAAGGTCAGCGCCGAGCGGCGGGTCGCATGGTCGGGGAACCGCTGGTTCCATTTCGTACGCAACCGCCTGTTGATCGAGCGGAAATGGGGCGCGTCCTGGCCCCGGCTGGCGCCCCGGGTCGTCGGCTACGCGATCCGGGGCATGCGTCATGGGCACGTGAGCGCCACCGTGCGAGCGGTTGCCGCTGCCGCGGCGCTGGGCCGTGCCGCCGGGCGGCAGCGCCTGTCGGATGCGGCCCGGCACTATGTCGCATGCAACGATCGCGCGCACCGCGGTAGCTTGCAGCGACGTTTCGGGTCGGTGCAGGCCGGCGGATAGGCTGACGTCGAGGCGAGCAGGTATCAGTAGGTCAGTACGGTGCGGATCGACTCGCCGCGCCGCATCAGGTCGAAGCCCTCGTTGATCTGCTCGAACGGCAGCGTGTGGGTGATCAGGTCGTCGATATTGATGCGCCCGTCCATGTACCAATCGACGATGCGGGGCACGTCGGTGCGCCCGCGGGCGCCGCCGAACGCGGTGCCTTTCCACACCCGCCCGGTCACCAACTGGAACGGCCTGGTGGCGATCTCCTGCCCGGAACCGGCCACGCCGATGATGATGCTCTGGCCCCAGCCGCGATGGCAGCATTCCAGTGCCTGGCGCATGACCTGCACGTTGCCGATACATTCGAAACTGTAATCCGCGCCGCCCTTGGTCAGCTCGATCAGGTGCGGCACCAGGTCGCCGGCCACTTCCTTCGGGTTGACGAAGTGCGTCAGGCCAAATTTCTCGGCCATGGCGCGGCGTTTGGGATTGAGATCGACGCCGACGATCATCTCGGCGCCGACCATCCGCGCACCCTGCACCACGTTCAGCCCGATGCCGCCAAGCCCGAATACCACCACGCGCGCGCCGGGTTCCACCTTTGCCGTGTTGATCACGGCGCCGATGCCGGTGGTGACGCCGCAGCCGATGTAGCAGACCTTGTCGAACGGCGCGTCGGGGCGGATCTTTGCCAGCGCGATCTCCGGCAGGACCGTGTAGTTGGCGAAGGTCGATGTGCCCATGTAGTGGTAGATCGTCTCGCCATTGCATTTGAAACGGCTGCTGCCGTCCGGCATCACGCCGCGTCCCTGGGTGGCGCGCAGGGTGATGCACAAATTGGTCTTGCGGCTGAGGCAGTATTCGCACTGGCGACATTCCGGCGTGTAGAGCGGAATGACGTGGTCGCCCTTCTTCAGGCTGGTGACGCCGGGGCCGGTTTCGACCACCACGCCGGCGCCCTCGTGGCCCAGGATGGCGGGGAACAGGCCTTCCGGGTCGGCGCCAGACAATGTGTATTCGTCGGTGTGGCAGATTCCGGTGGCCTTGATTTCCACCAGCACCTCGCCGGCGCGGGGGCCTTCAAGCTCGACCGTTTCAATGCTGAGCGGTGCTTTTGCCTTGCGGGCGATGGCGGCGCGAACCTTCATGGCGGCCTCTCTGGTGCGGGTCCGACGTGGATGTTGCGAGGTCGCCGACCCCGGCGCAAGCAGGAAAGTCCCTGGGGCGCTGCCCCAGACCCTGGGCAGGGGCTCTGCCCCATTGGCGCTAGGATTAGCTTGACACGGCTCGACTCGGGCTGATTCTGGGGGTGGATGCCACCTGCATCGCCGCGTCTTGACGATTGGCCCAGCGTCGTCGGCCACCTTGCCACTGTGGTGGACCTGGACGCCAGTGCGCGCCAGCACAAAGCGCTGCTGCGCAAGCGCGGCGTGCGCAGTGCCGGCGCTCTGGTGCATCTCGCCCTGCTGTACGGTCCAGGCGGGCTGTCGTTGCGCAGCGCGGCCAGTTATGCCACCG
>DATDIC010000176.1:0-6667 GCA_036521275.1 Acetobacteraceae bacterium | reverse complement strand
TTCCGCCTCGAAGGGCGGGCTGGTGGCACTGACCCATGCCCTGGCGATCAGCCTGGGGCCGGAGGTGCGGGTGAACTGCATCAGCCCCGGGTGGATCCTGACCAAGGGGCCGGCGCCCGGACCGGCCGACCACGCCCAGCATCCGGCCGGTCGGGTCGGCATGCCGGACGATATCGCCGCATTGGCCGCGTGGCTGGTCGGCCCGGAAAGCGGGTTCGTGACGGGCGCCGAGTTCATCGTGGATGGCGGAATGACGCGGAAGATGATCTACGTCGAATAGGGAAGTCGGCTTTGCGATACAGCAGGAGGGTGAAGGGCCATGTCGGTATCTCGTCGCGCAGTGCTGGTCGGCGGCGCCGCGCTGCCGTTCCTGCGGGTGCCTGCCCGCGCCGCGCGTGCTCCCGGCACGCTGACCTTCGGCCTGTCGTCCTATCCGCCCAATCTGCATCCCTGGATCAACGCCGGCACGGCCGCCGGCACCGTCGTGCTGCTGCATCATCGCGGCCTGCTGTCTTACGGCCCCGACGGCAGCATCCAGCCCGAGCTGGCCGAGCATTGGGAACGCGACGGCGACACCGGCTGGGTTTTCCATCTGCGTGATGCGGTGTTCCATAGCGGCAAACCGGTCACCGCGGCGGATGTGAAATGGACGCTGGAGCAGGTGGCGGCGCCGACCTCGATCGCCTATCTGCGCAGCGAGTTTCAAGGCGTGCAGAGCATCGAGACGCCCGATCCGCATACCGTCCGCGTAATCATGAAAGAGCCGGTTGCAACTTTGCCGGATCTGCTGGCAACCTTCTACATGCCGGTCGTCGCGACCGGTAGCGGCCAGGGAGAGCAGTTGCCGGTCGGCTGCGGTCCGTTCGTGATGAAATCCTACGAACGCGGCGTGCGGCTGGAGATGCAAGCGTTCGACAAATACTACAAGCCGGGCCTGCCGAAGCTGAAGACCATCCACATGGTCGCGTACGCGGATGAAAACCTCCGTGTCGCCGCCTTGCAGGCGGGGGATGTCGATCTGATCGAATATGTGCCCTGGCAGTCGATGGGTTCGATCGAGAAGGATTCCCGGCTGAAAATGCAGGCCACGCTGGGGCCGTTCATGTATCTGACCTTCAACGCCCGGTCAGGACCGTTCAAGGATGCCCGCATCCGCCAGGCAGTTGCGTACGCAATAAAGCGCGAGGATATCGTCAGCACCGCGTTTTATGGTCGTGGTGCGCCGCTGGGCGGGGTCCCGCTGGCCAAGGGAACCGAGTTCTACGAGCCGTCGCTTGCCGACACCTGGACCTATGATCCCGACAAGGCGAAGCACCTGCTGGCGGACGCGGGACTGGCGAATGGTTTCTCGTGCACCCTGCTGTCAACGGCCCAGTACGGCATGCACAAGATGACCGCCGAGGTGGTGCAGCAGGATCTGGCCGCGGTCGGCATACAGGTGCAACTCAATCTGCCGGACTGGCCGGCGCGGGTGGCGCTGGGGAATCGCGGCCAGTATGAATTCTCGGTCATGGGCACCGCACTGGATTACAACGACCCCGATGCGCTGTCGTCGCTGCTTGACGGCACGCTGCCGCCATCCTATGGGCGCAGCTTCGATCTGGTCGCGCCCGGATTGCACGAATTGCTTGCCGCCGGCCGTGCCGAATACGACCCAGCCAAGCGCAAGGTGATCTACGACAAGGTGCAGCGGCTCGCGTTGGATCAGGCACCGGTGGTCGGCCTGGCCTGGCGGTCGCAGGCGTACGCGATGGCGAAGGACGTTGACGGGTTCACCAACCTGCCGGGGGCACTGACCTTCTATTCCGGCTACACGCTGGAGCAGACCCATTTCGGCTGAGGAGTCGTTCGGAAACAACCGTCCCCCACATCGTCCCCGCGAACCCCACGTCATTCCCGCGAAGCCCCCACGTCATTCCCGCGAAAGCGGGAATGACGGTTGGTGCGGTTACGTCATCGCGAAACGCTGATCTCCACCTGATCAGTGCTGAAGTATCTTCGACAGGAACAGCCGCGCGCGATCGCTGCGCGGCTGATTGAAGAACTCCTGCTTGGCTGAATCCTCCACGATCCGGCCCTGATCCATGAACACCACGCGGTCGGCGACGCGGCGCGCAAACCCCATTTCGTGCGTAACCACGACCATCGTCATCCCCTCCTGCGCCAGCGCCGTTATCACATCCAGCACTTCGTTGATCATCTCGGGATCGAGCGCCGAGGTCGGCTCGTCGAACAGCATGGCGATCGGGTCCATCGCCAGCGCGCGCGCAATCGCCACGCGCTGCTGCTGACCGCCCGACAGATTGGCGGGATAGCGGTCGGCGTGCTCGCGCATCCCGACGCGCTCCAGCAACGTGTAGGCGCGTTCCGTGGCCTCGTTCCGCCGCCGTTTCAGCGCCTTGATGGGCGCCAGGATGATGTTCTGCGTCACTGTCATGTGCGGGTAGAGCTCGAAGCTCTGGAACACCATGCCGATCCGCGCGCGCAGCTTCGGCAGGTTGGTGCCGCGTTCGGCGACGGAAACGCCGTCAACCACGATGCGGCCCTGCTGGATCGGTTCCAGCCCGTTGATGCACTTGATCAGCGTGCTCTTGCCGGAACCCGAGGGGCCGCAGACCACCACGATCTCGCCGCGCGCGACATTCACCGTGCACTCCCGCAGCACCTGCGTGTCGCTATACCACTTGCTCACATTCTCGACCGCAATCACAGCGCGTAGCCGCGCCGCAGCCGGCCGACGGACAGCGACGCCGCCAGGCACACGACGAGATACACACCGGCCGCCAGCAAATAGAGCGGCACCAGGTCGTTGTCGCGCGTGCCGATGATGCTGGCCGCGGTCAGGAAATCCCGCACGCCGACGACATAGACCAGCGCCGTGCTCTTGAACAGGTTGATGGCCTCGGTCAGCAGCACCGGAAGCATGTTGCGCAGCGCCTGCGGCAGCACGATCCGGCGCATCGTCTGTGCATAGGTCAGCCCGGAGGCGAGCCCGGCGAGTACCTGCCCGCGTCGCACGCTTTGCAGCCCCGCCCTGATGATCTCGCAGAAATACGCCGCTTCGAACAGGATGAAACCGATCAGCGCCGAGGTCATGCCGCCGACCGGGCGCCCGACCAGCAGCGGCACCAGGAAGTAGAACCAGAAGATCAGCAGCAGCAGCGGCAACGACCGCAACAGGTTCACATAAGTGGCGGCGGCCAGCGCAACGACCCGCAAGCGGGAGATCCGGAGTACCGCCAGGATGATCCCCAGCAGCAACCCGCCCACCAGCGACGCCGCCGTAAGCTCGACCGTCACCACCATTCCGCTCAGCAGCAGCGGCAGGATGCCGGCCAGGTACGACCAGGTGAAATTCGTCACCTCAGCTTGCCTCTGACGTCAGCATGCCCGGAAAGCGCGTGCGTCCTTCCACCCGCCACATCGCCAGCGCGACGAGCAGCGTCACCGCCCCGTACAGCGCCGTCGCGGTCAGGAACATCTCGATCGGCTGCATCGTGTATTCCGAAATCTGCCGCGTCCGCCCGGTCAGCTCCAGTACCCCGATGGTCAGCGCCAATGAGGAGTTCTTGAAGATGCTGAGAAACTCCGTCGTCAGCGCCGGAAGAATGATGCGATACGCATTCGGCAGCAGGATATGGAGATAGACCTGCACTGGCGTCAGCCCGCTCGCCAGACCGGCGCTGGCCTGCCCGGCAGCGATGGACTGGATGCCGGCCCTCACCTGCTCGCCCACGCGAACCGCCGTATACAGGCCCAGACAGACCACCGCGGTCCAGAATTCCGCGTGGGGCAGGCCGCGCTTCAGCCAGTCACCGGCCGCCTTGGGAAGCACCTCGGGCAGCACGAAATACCAGAGAAACATCTGCACCAGCAGCGGTATGTTGCGGAACAGCTCCACATAAGCGGCGGCAACGGCCCGAACGACCCGGCTGCGCACGGTGCGTGCCACGCCAAGCGCAGACCCCAGGCTGAACGCAATCACCCATGCGGCAAGGGCTATCAGCACCGTCCACATCAGCCCCGACAGGATCCAGCCGAAATACGGCGCGGTCGTCAGGACTGACCAGTTCCAATTGTAATGCATCGCGTCGGCGGATCAGTCCGGATAGGCCTCGCCCATCAGCACGTATTTCAGCTCCGGACTCATCGGTCCGGCAATCGGATCGATCCATTTGTCATACAGCTTGAACATCTCGCCGCTTTTTATCATCCCGGCAATCGTCCGCACGCCGACCAGCCGGAACGCCGAATCATCCCGCCGCACCACCACGGAATACGGATCGAAAGACAGCAGCCGCCCGACCACCGCATATTGTTCCGGGTGCGCCGCCTTGGAAATCAGTCCGTGCTCCACGATGGCGTCGGTCACGTAGCAATCCACCCGACCGCTCTCGAATGCCAGCCAGCCGCGCGGCTGGTCCTCGGTGTCGAGGAAATTGATGCCGAGATGCTCCTGCGCATCGATCGCCTTGATGATCTTCTCGTTCGTCGTCCCCTGGTTCACGGCAACCCGCTTGCCCTTCAGATCCTCCACTTCATGGATGCCGGAATCCTTGCGCACCAGAAGCTGGTTGCCGGTGATGTACATCGTCGGCAGGAAATCCACCTGGCGCTGGCGGGACAGCGTATGCGTCGTGGTGGAGCACGCCATGTCGATCGTGCCGTTGACCAGCAGCGGGATCAGCGTGGTGCCCATGATGGTCACATAGCGCACCTGCAGCTTGTCCAGCTTCAATTCCTGCTTCACCGCGTCGACGATATGCGAACAGAGCTCGATCGAATAGCCGGTCGGGTTGCCGGCACTGTCGGTGTAGGAAAACGGCACCGAGTTCTCCGACCGGCCGATCGTGATCGTGCCGCTATCCTTGATCTTCTTCAGCGTGCCGTACAGGTCATCGGCGAAAGCGGCATGTCCCCACAGCGCCAGGCATGCAGCCAGAGCGATCGCTTTCAGCATTCGGTCTCCTCCCGGCGGGTGCCGCTAACTGCGCAACACGCGCGCGGCGACCTCAGCCAGCTTCTCATAATCCGCCAGCTCGTTATAGGCGTACGCGGAAATCCGCATCCAGATCCCGTCGGCGATGGCGTGCAGCGGAACGTCGGTCCGCCGATCCAGCAGATGCTGCCGCAAGACGCGGGCACGCTCCGCGGACACATCCCCGGTGATCGGCAGCCGCACCACACCCATGGATCCGGCGAGTTCACCGGTCGCACCCGGCTCTGTGTTCAGTCGCCGGGCGATCAGCGCGGTTGCCTGGGCGGCCAAGGCGATGTTGCGTGCCCGCAGTGCCGGACCGCCGAGCCGGTCATGGAACTCGATCGCGGCCGGCACAGCCAGGAAAGCACTGAAGTCGCGCGTCCCCGTCCAATCGAACTCCTCCAGAAACCCTTTTCCGTACCCATGCGAGATAGTGACCGGATGCAATCCCTCCTGCCGCTCGGGAGAGGCCCAGATAAACGCAGCCCCTTTGGGCGCGCAGAGCCATTTGTGACAGTTGCCGACATACCAGTCCGCGCCGAGCGTCCGCAGGTCGATATCCACCTGCCCCGGGCCATGCGCGCCATCGACCAGCACCGGTACGCCGCGCGCGTGGCACGCTGCGATCATGCGAGCGAGCGGCAGGACAAGCGCGCTTGGGGACGTAATATGGTCGAGGACGGCGAGACGGGTCCGCGGCGTAATCGCCTCGGCCAGCACCGCCACGATGCGATCGGCGTCCGGATGCGGGAATGGCAGCGCGGCCTCGGTCATGCGCGCACCAGCCAGCTCGGTCACGTAGCGTACCGTGTTCCGCACGGCGCCGTAGCCATGCGTCAGCACCAGCACTTCGTCGCCCGGCTGAAGACGACGCGACCGCAGCACGGCATTGCATCCCGTGGTGGCATTGTCCAGGAACGCCAGGTCCTTCCCTTCCGCCCCCATGAAACGGGCCATGCCGTCGGCCGCGGCACGCAACGCGTCCGGCAGGATCATGCGCATGAAGCGGCTGGGCTGCGCCTCCATCCGGCGGCGCCAATCTTCCTGCACGGCCAGCACGGATTTCGGCGTGGCCCCGAACGATCCGTGATTTACCGTCAGCCAATCAGGGTCCAGCAGCCATTCGTGGCGAATGGCGCTGCCGAGCTCCGGTGTGTCTGCTGCGCTCACGCGTGATCTCCTGTTACAGCTCGATCATCGGCTGGGATGGATTGTCGCCCTTGAAACGATCAAACCGGAAGGCTGTCGGATCGACGATCGGCCGATCGCCGGTGATCAGGTCCGCGGCAAGCCGGCCGGCCGCCGGCCCGATGCCGAACCCATGACCGGAGAAACCGGTTGCCACGTAGAAGCCCGGCATGCCGGGAACCGCCGAAATCACCGGCACCGCATCCGGCGTCACGTCGATCATGCCAGCCCATTGCTGCGCCACTTTTGCCTGCGCAAACACCGGGAACGCACTGGACAGAGACGCCAGGGCCTGGTCGTTCAGCCGGGTGAGCGGTTCCGGATCCAGGACGCGCACCGCCTCGAACGGCGACGCATTGTCCGGCGACCAATGCCGGCGCGTGCGCGCCTCCTCCATGAAGCGGCCGCTGACCCGCACCTGCACGCGCGCCTGACCGGACCGCCAGAGCGGCAGGAAATCGCGTGCCAGGCGGAAACTGTCCGGCACGACCTCCGTGA
>DATDIC010000175.1:0-9095 GCA_036521275.1 Acetobacteraceae bacterium | reverse complement strand
GGCTGGTCAGCGGGCTCCGAGCGCCCCGGATTGCGGATCGTTCCGTCGATCACGAAATGCGCGACATGGATGCCCTGCGGCGACAACTCGCGCGCCAGGCTTTGCGCCAGCCCGCGCAGCGCGAACTTGCCCATCGCGAATGACGACGATTGCGGATACCCCTTCACCGACGCCGATGCGCCAGTGAACAGGATCGCTCCTTCCTGCTTCGGCAGCATCAGCCGCGCCGCCTGCTGCGCAACCAGGAACCCGCCATAGGCGCTGACCGCGATCGCCCGCGCCACTTCCTCCGGCACCAGCGTGGTGATCGGGCCGCGGGCCCGCCCGCTGGCGTTGTACACCACCACGTCAGGCTCCCCCAGCGAGGCCACCACCGCGTCGAACAGCCCCGCCACTTCCTCCGGCTCCGCCGTTTCGCAGGCGAACGACGCGGCCCCGGTTTCCGCACACAACGCGGCGAGCTTGTCGGGATTACGGGCCGCCAGCGCGACCTGCAGGTTGTGGCGCGCGAACACCCGCGCCAACGAGGCGGACAAGCCCGACCCAGCACCGACGATCAAAGCAAGACGAGGCTCCATCACCGTTCTCCACCACCAGGTCGCGCCATCAAAGCACGGCTGGACCCACCGCAGAAGCCGCCCCAGAGTGGTGGAAAATACCGGGAGCTTCCGTCCATGCAGGGCCTGATGCAGCAGCAGCCGCTGATGATCTCGTCACTGCTGCGCCATGCCGCGCGGCATCACGGCAGCACCGAGATCGTATCGAAGACCACCGAAGGCACCCTCCACCGCACCACGTGGGCGGGGCTGGAACGCGGTGCGTGCCGCCTGGCCCGCGCGCTGCTGGCCCTCGGCGTCCAGCCGCACGACCGCGTCGGCACGCTGGCCTGGAACGGCCACCGGCATCTGGAGATCTACTACGCCGCTCCCGGGATGCAGGCGATCTGCCACACCATCAATCCGCGGCTGCACCCGGACGATATTGCTTACATCATCAACGATGCCGCCGACCGGCTGCTGTTCGTCGACACCACCTTCGCCGAGCTGGTGCGCACCATCGCGCCGCGCCTTGCCGGGCATGTGCGCGCCATCGTCGTTCTCACCGATCCGGCGAATATGCCCGAAATTCCGCTGCCCGCCGGCATGCAGCTTCTCTGTTACGACGAACTGACGGCAGCAGCCGACGACGACTATCAGTGGCCCGACTTCGACGAAACCACCGCATCCTCGCTCTGTTACACCTCCGGCACCACCGGGCGCCCGAAAGGCGTGCTCTACACCCACCGCAGCACGATCCTGCATGGTTATGCGATCAACATGGCCGACGCGCTGGCGCTGCGCGCGGTCGATCGCGTGCTGCCGGTCGTGCCGATGTTCCATGTCAACGCCTGGGGCATTCCTTACGCCGCGGCGATGGCAGGCGCGGCCCTGGTGCTGCCGGGCCGACACCTGGACGGTGCCAGCCTGGCGGCGCTGATGAATGAGCAACGCGTCACCATGGCGGCCGGCGTGCCGACCGTCTGGATGGGGTTGCTCGCGCATCTTCGCGACAGCGGTCAGCGGCTGACCACCACGCGCCGGATCATGACCGGCGGTTCTGCCTGCCCGGCGCTGCTGATCGAGGCGTTCGGCAATCAATACGGCGTCAGTATGGAGCAAGGCTGGGGCATGACGGAGCTGTCCCCGGTCGGGACCTACAATCAGCCGAAGCCGGCTCACGCCGGGCTGCCGGCGGCTCAACTTGTGCGACTCGGCCTCAAGCAGGGGCGCGCGCTGTGCGGGCTCGACATGAAGATCGTCGCCGAGGGACGCGAACTGCCGTGGGATGGCGTTCAATTCGGCGACCTGATGGTGCGCGGCCCCTGGGTATGCAGCGCCTATTTCGGCGATCCCCCCGGCACCGCACTCGACGGGCAGGGCTGGTTCGCCACCGGGGACGTGGCGACTATCGATCCTGACGGATTCGTGGGGATCACCGACCGCTCGAAGGACGTGATCAAGTCGGGCGGCGAGTGGATCAGCTCCATCACGCTGGAGAATATCGCGGTGTCGCACCCGGACGTGGCCGAGGCGGCGGTGGTCGCCGCGCGGCATCCGAAATGGGACGAGCGGCCGCTGCTGCTGCTCGTGGCACGCCAGGGACACAGCATCGACCCGGATTCCGTGCTGGCGATATACGAGGGCAAAGTCCCGAAATGGTGGCTCCCGGACGCGGTCCTGGAGTTGCCGGACCTGCCCCACACCGCCACCGGCAAGTTGCAAAAAATGACATTGCGCAAGCGATATCGCGATTATCTGCTGACCGGGCATGCTCCCGCGGTTGAAAGTTCTGCGAGCGGCTCAACCCTTATTTAATATCGTCTTGCCATTCCGTTGCTGGATCTTCATCTGCGTGTCACCTTGCGTTTCATACGCAGCAACGGAGCGTGTGCGTGGGATTCGAGTTCGGTCTGTCCGGCCTTTCCGAAGCGATCGCGGACCAGGTATCACGCATGGCGCCGATGCTCGCCGCGATTACCATCGCATCCGGCCGGCATGTCAGCGGGATCGGCTGGCCGCCCGACCTGGTGATCACCACCGAACAGGAACTGCCGCGCCAGGACCTCCATGAGATCGTGCTGCCAGGCGGAGCAGCCGTAACCGGGTCGCTCCTGCGGCGCCAGCCGGGCGTCCGTATCGCCGCGTTGCGGGTTCCAGGAATGACCCTGGCGGTTGCCCTCCGGCCGGCCTCGCCGCCGCAGGTCGGGGCCCTGGTGGTGGTCGTCGGCGCCACGGCAGACGCAACACCCACCGCCCGGCTGAGCGCGATCCATAGCGTTGGACCACAAGGCGAGGTCTTGCTGGACTGCCCGCCCGGATCGGTGATCGACGGCAGCCTGGTGCTGGACGGCTCGGGGGCGGTTCTCGGTCTCTGTGCCGCCGATGCAGAGGGGCTTCCGACGATCGTTTCCTACAGTACTATCGTGGCGCTGACCGGCAGTGCTCCGCCCGGCATGGCGACGGCGCGTGGCTGGATCGGCGCCGCGCTGCAGCCCGTCACCCTCGTGCGGGAGCTGCGGGCGACCACCGGCCAGACGAGGGGACGGCTGGTACTCAGCCTGACCCCGCGCGGACCGGCCGAACGAGCCGGTATCCAGCCCGGGGATGTGCTGCTGGCGATCGACGGCGGCCTGGTGAACGGTCCTGGCACGCTGCGATCATTGCTGGATGCCGGGCCCGTCGGGCGGCAAGTGGAAATCCAGCTTGCCAGGGACGGGCATATCGCGACCCGCCGGGTCGTGGTCGAGGCACATCCCGGCACGTGACGCCTTCACCGTCATTCCCGCGAAAAGCGGGAATCCAGGGGAAAGTCCGTGCGACGCGACCTCGTCCGGAACGGTGCGGCCACGGTGCATGAGCCATCGCCCCACCCGACGGAACCGGAAGCCTTCGTCCGCGCCCACACTGTGCCGGAAATTCCGGCATTGTTGCCCGAACTGACGCTGCACCTCAGCAGCCGCATCACCCCGATCTGGGAGGCGACGGAGCAGTGGCTGGCGGCCCGCAATATCCCGCCGCCCTTCTGGGCGTTTGCCTGGCCGGGCGGCCAGGCGCTGGCGCGCTACATATTGGACCATCAGGCAACGATCCGCGGCCGCCGCCTGCTGGATTTTGCCGCCGGCTGCGGCGTCGCGGCGATCGCCGGCGCGCGTGTCGGCGCCATCGCGGAAGCCGCCGAAATCGATCCGCTGGCGATTGCCGCAATCCGCCTCAACGCCGCCGCCAACAACGTCAGCCTCGCCAGTTTCGCCGGCGACGTGATCGGTGCGGAATGCCGATGGGACCTCATCCTGGCCGGCGATGTCTGCTACGAAGCGCCGATGACCGCGCGGATAATGCCGTGGCTGCGGCACATGGCGACCTCTGCGGAGGTGTGGATCGCCGATCCCGGCCGCGCCTATCTCCCCAGCACGGGATTGGCAGCGTTCGCCCGCTACACCGTGCCGACCACGCTGGAGCTGGAGGACCGTACCGAACGGGAGGTCACGTTGTATCGGCTGGTGAGTTGAGCTGATCAGACTCGACGCGCAGGCGCATCCCCAGCACTGACCGGATAACGACCGGCGTTCCCGCCGGCAGATCCGGGCCCTCTGCCAGCCACACGGAATCACCCACCCGGACCTTCCCCGTTCCATGTGCAATCGCTTCGTTCACCACGCCGCGCGTGCCGACCAGCGTCGCGGTGCGCTCGTTCAGCAGGGCGTTGTGGCCGGTCACCCTCCAGTTGCCACGATAGGCGAAATATCCGCACAGGCAGCTCAGCGCCGAGGCGACAACGAACAGCGCGAGCTGTGCCTCGATCGACATTCGTGCAATGGCCGACACGACGGAAGTGACCGCCGCGCCGCCGGCAATCCAGATCAGGTATCCGCCAGGCAGGTGCATTTCAGCCAGCGCACCCAGCGCCGCGAGGATCGCCCAGATCCACCAATGTATCATCGGGTCACCCGGCGCCATCTCGCGCCGCATCGCCGGCCCGCTTGGCGAGTTCGGCAATGCCGGCAATGGTGCCGACGAGGCCCGACATGTCGGTCGGCAGCAGCACCAGCCGCGAGTTGGGCGACTGGCCGATCTGGGTCAGTGCCTCCACGTATTTCTGGGCGATGAAATAGTTCAGCGCCTGCACGTTGCCGCCGGCAACGGCTTGCGAAACGAAACTGGTCGCCTTGGCTTCCGCCTCGGCCAGCCGCTCGCGCGCTTCGGCATCGCGTTGCGCAGCCGCCAGCCGTCCCTCCGCGGCCAGTATCTGTGCCTGCTTGGCGCCTTCGGCCTCCAGGATTGCCGCCTGCTTGACCCCGTCGGCGCGCATGACGGCCGCGCGCCGTTCCCGGTCCGCCGTGAGCTGCTTGGCCATGGAAATCTGCACGTCTTCCGGCGGCCGCACATCCTTCAGCTCCACGCGGGTGATCTTGGTGCCCCAGGGCTCGGTCGCCGCATCCAGCACGCGCAGCAGCCGCTCGTTGATCTCGTCGCGGTGCGACAAGGTTTCGTCCAGATCGAGCCCCCCGATCGCGGTGCGAATATTGGTCATGCAGAGGTTGGTCACGGCGCTTTGCAGATTCTGCACCTCATAGGCGGCGCGCCCGGCGTCGATCACCTGGTAGAACACGATCCCGTCCACGATCACCGATGCATTGTCCTTGGTGATCACGTTCTGCGCCGGCACCTCCAGCACGGTTTCCTGCACGTTGATCCGGCGGCCGATCCGGTCGATGAACGGGTTGATCAGGCGCAGCCCGGGCAACAGCGTCACCCGGTAGCGTCCGAACCGCTCGACCGTCCACTGAAAGCCTTGCGGCACCGTGCGCATCCCACGCGCGATGATCGTCACCGTGATGACCACCAGGATCGCCAGGAAGATCAGAACACCCATTGCCGCCCTCGCGCGTGTCGGCCGGATCGGCAGACGCGGAATGCTTTCGCCAAATTCGTTGGCCAGTACTTACCGAGGCGGGTTGCGCCCGTGGTTCGCCGCCCCGATCAGCGCCGATACGTCAACGCCGTTCAACGTAATATCGCCACCCCGGGTGGAGGCGATATCCCAGACCAGCCGGTCGCCATCGGTACGCGCCAGGCCGCGCGCCAGAACCAGCACCGGCAGCGCCTGCTGCAGATCGGGATTGCCGCGCACCGCGTCCATCAGCGCACCGAAGCCGGTTGCGGTCAGCCGGGCCTGACCCTCGGTTTCCGTCTGCGAGATCATCAGCAGGCTGCCGGCGCCCTGAAACTGCGCCGGTCCGATCATGAAGCTCAGCGCTTCCAGTCCCACCGTCACGCTGCCTTGGGCAAACAAGGCCGCGATCTCGGGGTCGAGCCGGTGCGGTTCGGTGCCCGGGCGGGTTGCCGCCAAGGCCAGCTTGGTCAGCGCGTCGGTCGGCACGCCAGCTATGCTGGGACGGAACGTGATCTGGCGAGGCACCAGCTTCGCGGCGTCAGGCGGGACACCGTGCAACGCAAGCCCGTCCACGCCGACATCGAACCATACGCGGAGCAGTCCGGTGGGTGCTTCGCCGCCCAGTCCGATCCGTACGGCGGAGGCGCTGGCCGCCCCAAGCCCGGCAATTTCCACCTTGAGACCCTGGATCGTCTCCTGCACGCGGGCGTTTGCCGCCAGCCCGCGCAGCCCCTCCACCAGCGTCCGCAAGGCAGCACGAGTGGCGGGAGGAAGCTGATCGACCGCTGGCGGCCGTCCGGACGGCGCCATTGGCGGCCAGGCGGCCGCGACCGCCGTCACCGCCGCGATGGCGGCGCCTGCACGGTCGCGGTCGATGCCGCTTATGGTCAACTCCACCTTTGCGCGATCGGCACCGAAGGCCACCGCCGGACCGGCTGCCTTCTGGGCGGCGGCGCGCCAGCCTTCCGCGGTGGTCTGTTCCGCCAGATCCAGGGTGTTGGAGGTGCCGGCGGACAGGCTGCCACTCGCCTGGTAGCGGTCGATATGTTGCTGCTGATGCTGCTCCGCCCCCTGGGAGGCGAAATCGATATCGTCTGCCTGGACGTCGAAGCTCGATCTGCTGGCGAACGTCGGATCGATCAACGCGCTGCCGTGCTCGGTGCCCAGGCCGAGCGTCGCCTGTACCGCGGCGTTCCCGGTGCCGACCCGGAACGTGGTCTGCGGCGGCAGGACCAGGTTTTCCACTGACCAGCGATTATTCGGCAGCGGGCTGACCGTCGCGGTCAGGCTGGCCTCACCAGCGCCAGCGCGCACGCCGGCCAGCGGCACAGCCAGCCGGTAATGGCCATCTTCCGGCGTGACGGTCAGCGCCAGCTCCGGCGGCTTGGCGCCCGGTGGCATGAAGCCGCCGATCCAGTCCTGAAGCTGATTGCGCAGCGCCTGGGCGCCGTCCGGCCCGATATCGGCCGCCCGGCCGGTACCGGCGGCGATCAGCGGAAGCAGCAGTACGGCGGTGGGAACGAAGCGGCGCATCCTCCGGCACGGGCTCCTTATTCGTTGCGGGCGGATCATAGCCCTGTGCGGGGTGGATGTCCCGGACTCATGCACCAACTGGCGAGAGCCTTCCTGGAAGCTGCCAGCGAAATCGGTCTTCGTTGCGTGTCCTTCTGATCAACGGAAGGTCGAATTCCGCAATGATAAGGCCTGGCGTTTCATCGGCCATTGCAATCAACGTACCTGACGGCCCGGTGGCGAACGAATGACCATCGCAGCGTGGCCGAGGATAATTCGCGACGGCGATTCCCATGACTGTCTCAAACGCCCGACCACGTGCCTGCGCTATGCGCACATCGCCACATTGGGGATCGCTGGCCAGATCGCAGCAGTTCGGGACCAAGGCAATCTCGGCGCCCTTGCTGGAAAGCGACCGGGCGGCCTCCGGATATTCCCGGTCCATGCAGATCATCAGTCCGACCGCGACCGGACCAGTGCGGGTCTCGATTTGACGCACATCGAAGGACCCTCCGCGGGCGCACGCCATCTCGGGAGTGTCGAAGTCGCAAATGTACACTTTGCGATGGTGCAGGACGGTGCGTCCGGTGGGGTCTATCAGCAGAGCGGAATTGAACGGCTTGGGCTCGGACGCTTCCAGGAAGGTGGCGACCACGTACATGCGATGCAGCTTTGCCGCCGTTCTGAACCTCGCCACGAAGGCGCCGTCCGTGCTTTGTGCGTCCGCGCACCATCGTGCCCTGGCGAGCGGATCATCCGCAGCGAATCGGGCGTAGCCGTTCGAATACATCTCGGGGAACACGACGATCTCCGCCCCCGCCGTTTTCGCCTCTTCGCAAATGGCGACCGGGTCGCAACCACTGGGATATTGCGCAAGTGCGACTTTGAGTTGGTCCCTGGAGCGGCTCCACTGGCGAGATGTGGAATGACGCTGCATATCACCTCACAGCAGCCCGTGCAGCCGCAGCAGCCCGAGCGCGGCGACCGTCGTGGCGTCGCGGATGGTGCCGTCACGCACCATCGCTTCCACCTGCGACAGCGGGAATGCGCGGGCGATCAGGTCATGTTCCTCCGGATCGGGATCGCTTGGGCCCGCACGCAGGCCGCCGGCAAGGAACACATGATACGATTGCGTGGCATAACCGTACGCCTCGAACAGGCGGCCGGCGCACAGCATGGTTTCCGCTTCCAGCCCGGTTTCCTCGCGCAGTTCCCCACGTGCCACCTCCAGCGGATCGGCGTTGGGATCGGTCTCCCATGCGCCCTGCGGCAATTCCCAGAACCGTGCACCGACCGGATAGCGGAACTGCTCCACCAGGTGGATATGCTGCTCCTGCACGGCGGCGATGACAACGAAGTCCGGCTTCTCGATCACGCCATAGATGCCCGGCCTGTCGTCCCCGCGCAGGATGCCGTCCTCCCGCACGCGCATCCAGCGGTTCTGGTACACGACGCGGCTGGCGGTGCGGACGATAGCGTCCCGCACGTCAGGCACGCGTGTAGCGTGTCGTCGTGGTGGACCGTGTCTCCGCGGAGGTGATCACGACCGGCTCGGCCGGCAGTGATCGCGGCGCGGCATCGCCCGCTTCCCACAGCCAGTATTTGTTATTGCCGGCGCCGTTGACGGCGACCACCTTGTGGTTGCCTTTGTTATCGATTGCATGGATCGTGACGCGGCTGACCAGCCCGCCCTTCAGCCGCCGCATGTCGTTTACCGCCTCCATCACCGCATCCACCACGCTGGCGCCGGTCTTCATGTACAAAACGATCGAGCGGGCCGTGCAGCAGCGGATGGTCATTTCGCCGGCCCCGGTGCAGGCGGCAGCGCCGTAGCGAGTGTCGGCATAGGAACCGGCGCCGATGATCGGCGAATCACCCAACCGCCCGGGATACTTCCACGCCCAGCCCGATGTGCTCGTCCCGGAACAGATATCCCCGCCACGATCATGCGCGAGAAACACGGTGGTATCCCGGCCGACTTCCGGGTCGATGGCATGGCGGCACAACGGGGCCAGCGGCGCGTCCGACCAGCGAGCGCGATCGGCAGCGGGTACTTCGTTCTCGAACCAGGCCTGCCAGGCGCGGCGGGAGGATTCGGTCAGATTGTCCGCCGGTTCCGCGCCGATCTCGCCGGCGAAGCGCGCGGCGCC
>DATDIC010000174.1:0-6450 GCA_036521275.1 Acetobacteraceae bacterium | reverse complement strand
CGTCCCGCCGGGCTGATATTGCTACGCGGATAGCGCCTGCGGCTCGGTTCGCACACGCTTGACCAGCAGCTTGTTCAGCGCATGCACATAAGCGCGGGCCGAGGCAACGATGGTGTCCGTATCCGCCCCCTGCCCGTCCACCATCTTGCCGTTCTCCTCCAGCCGCACCGTGGTCTTGGCCTGCGCGTCGGTGCCTTCCGTCACCGCGCCGACCGAGAACAGCACCAGGTTCGCTTCGTGCGGAAAGATCTCGTGGATGGCACGGAACGTGGCGTCCACTGGCCCGTCGCCGGTACTTGTCGCATGGCGCACGACGCCATCGACCTCCAGCTCCAGCTCGGCCCGCTGCGGCGCCTTCGATCCGGCACGCACATCCAGCGACACGAACCGGATGCGTTCATGGTCGCGCATCACCTCGTCATCCACCAGTGCGACGATGTCTTCGTCGTACACCACCTTCTTGCGGTCGGCGACGTCCTTGAACCGACGGAAGGCGACGTTCAGCGCGTTGTCACCGACTTCGTATCCCAGCGTCTTCAGCTTGTCGCGGAACGCCGCGCGGCCGGAATGCTTGCCCAGCACCAGCGACGACTTGTTCCAGCCGACGCTCTCCGGCGTCATGATCTCATACGTCGCGGCGTTCTTCAGCACGCCGTCCTGGTGGATGCCCGCCTCGTGGGCGAACGCGTTGCGGCCGACGATCGCCTTGTTGGGCTGCACGTCGAACCCGGTGATGGTGGACAGCAGCTTCGACACCTTCAGCAGGTTGCGGGTCTTGATGCTGTTGCTGAACGGCACCTTGTCGTTGCGGGTGCGCATCGCCATCACCGCTTCCTCCAGCGATGCGTTGCCGGCCCGCTCGCCGATGCCGTTGATGGTGGATTCGATCTGCCGCACGCCGGCGCTGATCGCCGCCAGCGTGTTGGCGACCGCCAGTCCGAGGTCGTTGTGGTTGTGGGTGGATAGCACCACCTTCTCCGCCCCCGGCACCCGTTCCCGGACCATGGTGAAGATCCGCACCATGTCCTCCGGCAGCGCGTAGCCGACCGTGTCGGGGATATTGATGGTGGTCGCGCCGGCGGCGATCGCCGCTTCGACGCAGCGGCACAGGAAGTCCGGATCGGTGCGCGTGCCATCCTCGGCCGACCACTCGACGTCGTCGGCGAAGCGGCGGGCAAGAACGACGCTGTCGGTGGCGAGCTGCAGGACCGCATCGGGCTCCATCCGCAGCTTGTATTTCATGTGCAGCGGGCTGGTGCTGAGGAAGATGTGGATGCGCTTGCGCTTGGCCGGGCGCACGGCCTCGGCGGCACGCAGGATATCGTCGCGGCCGGTACGCGCCAGGCCGCAGATCACCGGCGTGTCGTCGCGCTGGCCGATGCTTTCCGCGATGGCCTTCACGCTCTCGAAATCGCCGGGCGAGGCGATCGGGAATCCCGCCTCCATCACGTCGATGCCCAGCTCGGTCAGCGCCTCCGCCATGCGCAGTTTCTCGTTGATGTTCATCGAGAAGCCGGGCGACTGCTCGCCGTCACGCAGCGTGGTGTCGAAGATGATGATACGGTCGTCGTCCAGCTTGCCGAAGCTGGGATGGTCGATGCTCATTGGGGTCGATCCTTGGGAGAGATGAACACGCTCAGCCGGTCAGGGGTCCCCCTGAGCGATGGCCGGCGGTTAGCGACCCGGCGTGGCGCTCAGGGGCGGCTAAGTCGAAGGAGAAGGCCGAGGGCGATCAGACGCAGGCCGCCACGCGCCGCGAAACGGGCAGTTCGGCAGGCCATGCGGACGCCACAGCAGAGCATGCGGGAACTGTAGCCGGTCCGGCGGCGGGCTGCAACAGGGGGCGCCCGACTGCCCGTTGCCGCGTCCCTGAAGTTCAGGAAACATCGGCCCCGACCCGTAGCCGCGTCGAGCCACCCTGCATTGGGCTACGAAGGAATCCGGCCTGCATGCTGCCAGCACTTGCCCGCGCCGAATGGTTCCTTGCAGTCAGCGTGGCGACCTGCCTTGCGTTCGCCTTGTCAGGCGGCGCCCTGCTGAACGGGTTGTCGAGCTTTCCCTGGCTCGCGTTCATTTTCCTCTGGCTGTTCGCCGTGGTCCTCGGCTCATCTCTGTGTGTGGTCCGCCATGCCGACCATCTTGCCGTCCGTTTCGGCGAACCCTATGGCACGCTGGTTCTGACCCTGGCGATCACCTTCATCGAGGTGATGAGCATCTCCGCGGTGATGCTGCATGGCGCGAACAATCCCACCCTGACGCGCGACACGCTGTTCGCGGTGATCATGATCATTCTCAATGGAATGGTCGGCTTGGCCCTGCTGATCGGCGGCTGGCGACACCGCGAGCAGCAGTACAACCTACAGGGCGCCAATGCCTATGTCAGCGTGATCATCCCGCTGCTGGTGCTGACCCTGATCCTGCCGGACTACACGCAGGCGACGCCCGGGCCGACATTGTCCATCCCGCAGGAACTGTTCCTGGTGATTGTCGCGGTGGGGCTGTATGTCGCGTTTCTGGCGATCCAGACCGGGCGCCACAGCAGCTACTTCCGCGAGGAGGAGATCATCCATTGCGGGGGGGCGGCACGTCCGCCGATCGGGCGCCACGCGACCCTGCTGATCGCCTATCTCGTGCCGGTCGTCTTTCTTGCGCGGCAACTGGCGCACCCGATCGACTATTTCATCGAGACGCTGCACGCGCCGGATGCTCTCGGGGGCGTGATCGTCGCCGTGCTGGTGGCGACGCCGGAGGCAATCGGCGCCGTGCGCGCAGCGCTGGCGAACCATATGCAGCGCTCCGTGAACATCTTCATGGGCTCCATCCTGTCCACCATCGGCCTGACCATTCCGGTCATGCTGCTGATCAGCAACGTGATCGGTCGGACCATCTTTCTTGGCGTGGAGCCGACGGACCTGGTGATGCTGCTGCTGACGCTGACGGTCAGTATCGTGACGTTCGCCAGCGGGCGCACCAACGTGATCCAAGGGGCGGTGCATCTTGTTCTTTTTGCCGCTTATCTGATGCTCATCTTTCAGGGCTGATAGGAGAACTGGATTGAGGGGTGACTTACGTTTGTCATTGATGCGGATGCGGGAATCCGGACGAAGCCTTGGGATTTCGGGGGCCCTTGCCTGGATGCCCGCTTTCGCGGGCATGACGGATCTGCGGGGGCATGCGAGGGTGCATTAAGCACGCCTTGCCTGTGCGATCAGCCGGACCGCACAGGCAAGGCGATTTGGCTTTCAGGTGATCGGGGTCAGAATATCGATCGTCCGGCTGCGAGCCCCATTACCAGGAAGATCAGGAACACGACGATGAAGATGAAGAAGAGTACCTTGGCGATGCCGGCTGCGGTTGCGGCGATGCCGCCGAAGCCGAAGATCGCTGCGATAATGGCGATGACCAGGAACAACAACGCCAGTCTCAGCATAGGGTGGGTCTCCTGAATAAACGGACCGATCGGTCCGCGAAGAACGGTTCCGCTGGCGGCCCGGTTCGCGACGCCAACAAAAAGTTGAACCGATTCTCATCGTTCCGTGAGGTCAGCGGAAGTCCCGTGTTGGCACCTTGATCCCGCTGTCCAGGGACAGGTGCGGGCGGTGGACATCCGGCGTTGCCGGCAGCGCCGCGTCATTCCGGTCCAGCCGGCGCAGATCGTCGGAAAAATCGACCAGGTGCCGAGCGACCACGTGAATCACGATCCCCTCCCGCTGCACGCGGCCGCGGCAGGCGAGCATGCCGGCAGTAAGGATCAGGCGCCGCTGCCGCTCGAACAGGCTCGGCCAGACGATCAGGTTGGCGATGCCGGTTTCATCTTCGATGGTCATGAACAGGATCCCGCGCGCCGAGCCCGGACGCTGACGCACCAGGACGATTCCTGGCACCGTCACGGTCTGGCCGTCACGTGCGTGCGTCAGACCGGCACAGGTGATCATGCCGGCACGACGGAATTTCGAGCGCAGGAAAGCGGCCGGATGGCGGCGCAGCGACAGGCCGACGCTGCGATAGTCCTGCACGACCTCGCCGGCCTCGGTCATGCGCGGAAGGATAGTTGCGGGTTCGATCGTTGCCGGCCGTGAGGCAGCGGCGGCGAACAGCGGCAGCGGCTCCGACAGGCCGCGGATCACCCATACAGCGGCGCGCCGGTCCAAGCCCAGCGAGTGGAACGCGTCGGCTTCGGCCAAGTGTTCGAGGGCACCGATCGGGACGCCGGCGCGGTGATGCAGATTTTCTAAGTCACGGTAGGGCGTGGCGCCGCGTGCTTTGACGATGCGGGTGCCGTGGTCTTCGGATAGGCCTTTGACCATGCGGAATCCCAGGCGGAGCGCAAGGCCCTCACCCGGATCGCTGCGCGATCCGACCCCCGATCGGGTCGGGGGCAGGCTCTCTCCCGCAAGCGGGAGAGGTGAAGATGGTGTGCTGTGGGAGAGATGGTTATGTGTAGCGCGGCCGAGGGAGGCCGGCTCCAGCGTGCAATCCCATTGCGAGGCATTCACGCAGATTGGCCGGACTTCGACACCGTGTTCGCGCGCATCGCGTACGATCTGGGCCGGTGCGTAGAATCCCATCGGCTGGCTGTTCAGCAACGCACAAGCGAATATCTCGGGATGGTGGCACTTCATCCATGACGAGGCATAGGCGATCAGCGCGAACGATGCCGCGTGGCTTTCCGGAAATCCGTATGAGCCGAAACCTTCGATCTGAGAGAAGGTCTTGTCGGCGAATTCCCGCGGGTAGCCGTTCGCCACCATCCCTTCGATCAGTTTCTCCTTGAACTTACTGACACCGCCCGTGTGCTTGAAGGTCGCCATGCTGCGGCGGAGCGCATCGGCCTCGTTGGCGGTAAAGCCCGCACAGACGATCGCCACTTGCATCGCCTGTTCCTGGAACAGCGGCACGCCCAATGTCTTGCCCAATACTTTTTCCAGTTCCGGCGTGAGACAATCGTGGGGTTCCTTGCCCTCTCGCCGGCGAAGGTATGGGTGCACCATGTCACCCTGGATGGGGCCGGGACGCACGATCGCCACCTCGATCACCAGGTCGTAGAATTCCTTCGGCTTCAGCCGCGGCAGCATCGACATCTGCGCGCGCGATTCGATCTGGAACACACCCACCGTGTCGGCGCGCTGGATCATCGCGAATGTCGCCGGATCGTCGGGCGGAATGGTCGAGAGGGTCCGCGCCTCCCTGCCATATTCCACCAGCAGGTCGAACGCCCGGCGCATGCAGCCCAGCATGCCCAGGCCGAGCACATCGACCTTCATGAAGCGCAATGCGTCGATATCGTCCTTGTCCCATTCGATGACCTGGCGGTCCTTCATCGTGGCCGGCTCGATCGGCACCAGTTCGTCCAGCCGGTCCTGGGTCAGCACGAACCCGCCCGGATGCTGCGACAGGTGCCGAGGGAATCCCATCAGCGTGCGCGCCAGTTCAAGCGTCAGCGCGAGCCTGCGATCCTCCAGGTTCAGGTTCAGCTCGTCAGGGCGGGTTTCTTCCACGCCCTCGTCCGACCAGGCCCAGATCTGTGAGGACAACGCGGCGGTCACGTCTTCCGGCAGGCCCATCGCCTTGCCGACTTCGCGGATGGCGCCGCGTGCCCGATAGCGGATCACGGTGGCGCACAGCGCGGCGCGGTCATGGCCGTACGTGTTGTACACCCACTGGATAACGTCCTCGCGCCGTTCATGCTCGAAATCCACGTCGATATCCGGCGGCTCACGCCGTTCGGCGCTGACGAACCGTTCGAACAGCAGGTTGGTGCGGACGGGATCGATCGCGGTGATCTCCAGCACGTAGCAGACCGCGCTATTGGCGGCACTGCCGCGGCCCTGGCAGAGAATGCCCCTGGAGCGCGCGTAGCGGACGATGTTGTTGACCGTTAGGAAATACGGCGCATAGGCCAGTTCCTCGATCAGGCGCAGCTCGTGGCGAAGCTGCGCCACGACATTGTCCGGCACGCCGCCGGGGTAACGCCGCGCCGCGCCATCCCAGGTCAGGCGTTCCAGCGTTTGCTGCGGTGTCAGCGCCGGATCTTCCACCTCGGTCGGATATTGGTAGCGCAGCTCGTCCAACGAGAAACGGCAGCGCTCGACGATCTCCTGCGTACGGGCGACTGCGTCGGGGTAACGGGCGAACAGCCGCGCCATTTCTTCGGGCGGCTTCAAATGCCGTTCGGCATTGGCTTCGAGCCGCAAGCCCGCTTCGGCGATGGTGCAGCCCTCGCGGATGCAGGTCAGCACGTCCTGCAGAATGCGGCGCTGCGGCACGTGATACAGCACGTCGCCGGTGACGACGGTGGGGAGGCGCGCCTGCCGCGCGAGGTCGGCGATCTGTTGCAGGCGGACCGCGTCGTTGGGGCGGCGTTGGAGAGTCAGGGCGACGTAGGCTCGGTCGGCGAAGTCGGCTTTCAAGCGCTGAAGTTTTTCTGGTGTGGGTGGGGTGCAGAGGATG
>DATDIC010000173.1:0-3222 GCA_036521275.1 Acetobacteraceae bacterium | reverse complement strand
GCGTCTCCCTTGGCTTGCCTGTTTCAGTACGAAAATGGCCACGTCCGGAACCAGGTCCGGATGTTGCGCCACAGCCGGTTCAGGCCATCCGGCTCCACGACGAGAAAGAAGATGATCAGCGTGCCGAAGATCGCGAGCCGCAGGCTCGGCACGAAATTCGCAAGATCGGCGCGCGAGACGAACAGCCCGCCGACCAGTTCCAGCCCGCGCCGTGTGACGATCGGCAGCAGCGTGACGAAGGCCGCGCCGAAGATCGGCCCCAGCACCGAGCCGAGGCCGCCGATGATCACCATCGCCAGGAAGTTGATCGACACGTCGAGCTGGAATTGCTCGTAGTTCGCGATCCCCAGGTAGTAGGTGTACAGCACCCCGGTGACACCGGCATAGAACGAGGAAATCGCGAACGCGATCAGCTTGTAGCGGAAGATGTCGATGCCGATGATCTCGGCGGCGATGTCCTGGTCGCGAATCGCGATGAAGGCGCGGCCGATGCGGCTGCGGATCAGGTTGCGCGTCGCCACCATCGCCACCACGACGAAGAACAGCAGGAACAGATACATCTGCGGCTGGGAGCGCAGCGTGATGCCGAACACCACCGGCGGCCCCACCTGGATCGATGCCTGGGTGCCGCCCGAAATGAACGGCACGTGGTTGATCGTCCATTCGATGATCAGCTGCGCCGCCAGGGTCGAGATGGCGAGGTACAGCCCCTTGATGCGCAGCGAGGGAATGCCCACCAGCACGCCGATGAAGGCCGCCATCAGCCCGCCGGCCGGCAGCGCGACCCAGAACGGCGCGTGCAGCCGCACGATCAGGTTGGCCGCGGTATAGGCCCCCACCGACATGAAGGCGCCGTGGCCGATCGACACCTGGTCGGTGTAGCCCACCAGGATATCCAGCCCGATGGCGCCCACCACGGCGATCATGATCAGATTGAGGATCGAGAGCGTGTATTCGTCGCAGGCCAGCGGCACCACGACGACGAACAGCACCGCCCAGGCCGCGGCGGCCCAACGCGTGCTGGGCAGCGGCAGCATCGCCATGTCGGCGGCGTAACTGGTCTTGAAGATGCCGGCCTCGCGCACGAACTTGCTTCCCCCCCTTTTTACTCCCCCTCCCCTTGAGGGAGGGGGAGGAAAAAGGGGGGGGAGGGGGCGGCCCGCGGGTTCGCACCGACCAACCCCTTCCCCCCAACCCCCTCCGTCAAGGGGAGGGGGAGTCTTCGTCGCACCTGATGGCGTCAGATGCGTTCGATCTTGCGGCGGCCGAACAGCCCATACGGCCGGATCATCAGCACCAGGATCATCAGCACGTACGGAGCAAAATCCTTGGTGCCGCCCCCGACGACCGGATCCAGATAGCCGGCGGCCAGCGCCTCCACGACGCCGACGATCAGGCCGCCGACCACCGCGCCGACGATCGAATCGAGCCCGCCCAGGATCACCACCGGAAACACTTTCAGACCGACCAGCGGCAACTGGTTGTCCACGCCGAGCATGGCGCCCCAGATCACGCCGCCCAGCGCGGAAACGATCCCGGTCAGCGCCCAGGCCATGGCGAAGTAGCGCTGCACGTTGATGCCCATGCCCATCGACACGGTCTGGTTGTCGGCCACCGCGCGCATCGCCACGCCCACGCGCGTCTTCAGGAAGAACCAGGTGAAGCATCCCAGGAACACCAGGCTGACGGCGGTGCCGGCCAGTTGCACCGGCTGCAGCATGATCGGCCCGAGGAACACCGGGTCCTCACCCACCGGAAGGGTGATGGAGCGCACGCCGGGACCGAACGCCAGCACCGCGAAGCCGCGGATCAGCGACGCCAGCCCGATCGTCGCCATGATGACGGAAATCGTCGGCCGGCCGATCAGTTGCCGCAGCACCACACGTTCCAGGCCGAAGCAGAACGCGATCATGCCGACGAGCGACAGCACGCAGGCCAGCCAGAACGGCAGGCCGGCACCCAGCGCCGCGGCGGCGAACAACGCGCCGAGCATGACGAACTCGCCCTGGGCGAAATTGATCGCGTCGGTCGCCTTGTAGACCAGCACGAAGCCCAGCGCGATCAGCGCGTACATCAGCCCGATCATCAGGCCGCTGACCACCAGCAGGATGGTGAACTGCAGATCGAAGTCAGGCATGCGCCGGCTCCAGGCGCGGGTGGACCGGGCTTTCAACGTCTTCCACCAAAGCGTGCGGCGCGCGGTTTTCCGCGACCCCGTCGGGCACTTCGGTGCTGCGCCCCGCGTCAAGCACGCGGGCGTCGAGGGACCGGGCGTCGTGGGACCGGCCGTCAAGCACCCGGCCGTCAAGCACCCGGGCGTCAAGGGACCGGGCGTCGAGGAACAGGGCGTCCACCAGCCCGGCATGGCGCGCGATCGCCAGCCGGCGGAAGCGGTCGCGATACAGCCGGGCCTCGACGTCCTCGGCTTCCAGCGGCTGGTCCAGCAGCAGGAAGCGGCGCACGTGCAGCGCCGCCGGCAGGCCGGCATTGCAGGCGCGCAGTTCCTCGCGGATCAGCGCCCGCGTCTCCGGCAACGCCACCAGCGCGGGCAGCGAGGTCGCCGCCAGGCGGTGCTGTTCCGCCCACGCGCCGACGGCGTTGCGGTCGGGCGCGATCATCGCCGCGACGAATTTTTGCCCGTCGGCGAAGGCCAGCGCATCGGCGATGAAACGGCTGCGGCGCAGATGCGCTTCGATCGCGGCCGGCATGAATTGCGTGCCGTCGGAGAGCATGCCGATATCGGCCAGCCGGTCGTGGATCGCCAGGCGTCCGGCCGCATCCAGCACGCCGGCCTCGCCGGTGCGCCACCAGCCGTCGCCGGTGGTGCGGGCCCGCGTGGCGGACGGATCGGCGTCGTAGCCGAGACACACAGTATCGCCGCGCACCTGCACCGCGCCGTCGGCGGCGATGCGGATATCCGTTCCCGGTGCGGGAAACCCCACCGTGTCGGCGGCGACCGGGTCGGAGCGGTGTACGGTCACCAGCCCGGCGAGTTCCGCCGGCCCGTAGCTCTGCTTCAGGTTGACGCCGAAACTGCGGTACAGCCGCCAGACCTCCGCCGCGACCGGCATGCCGCCGGTATGCGCCCAGCGCAGGCGCGACAGGCCGAGCTGGTCGCGCAGCGCGGCGAACACCAAACCGTCGGCCAGAACCCGCATGCCGCCGCGGCGCTGCCCAACCTCGCGGCGGTGTTCCGCGGCCTCGGCGCTGCCGCGGGCCCAG
>DATDIC010000172.1:0-8185 GCA_036521275.1 Acetobacteraceae bacterium | reverse complement strand
GAAGCACATCGTGCCCCACACCTTGGTCGCGCGGATCGCGGCGATGCGGCCCTCCGGCGCGCTCGACGTGTCCAGCGTCAGGTCGGCACCCCGCCCATGCGTCAGGTCCTTCACCGCCCCCACCGGATCGTTCGACCGCGGATCCACCACCTCATCGGCACCGAACTCCCGTGCACGGTCCAGCCGCTCCTGGCTGATATCCAGCGCAATCACCCGCGCCCCCATCGCCTTGGCAAGCTGAGTCGCCGACAA
The DNA here is from genome assembly GCA_036521275.1 of Acetobacteraceae bacterium. Taxonomy (GTDB): domain Bacteria; phylum Pseudomonadota; class Alphaproteobacteria; order Acetobacterales; family Acetobacteraceae; genus DATDIC01. The sequence goes on along the minus strand of DATDIC010000172.1, from coordinate 7,933 downwards.
CCCGACCGGCCCCTGGCCGAACACCGCAATCGTCTCGTTGCCGGACAAATTCATCCGCCGCAGCGCGCCATACGCGGTGCCGGTTCCACACGAAATCGCCGCCCCCGCCTCGAACGACAACGCGTCGTCCAGCGGCACCAGAGTATTGGCCGGCACGCACAGATAGCGCGCATGCCCGCCATTGGCATTGTTGCCGTACACCTTCACCGGCTGCTGCTGGCAAAGCTGCGACCAGCCCGATCGGCAATGCTCGCACAACGTACAGCCCTGATAATGATGCACCATCATGCGCGCACCGATCGGCGCCTCGCGCTCGCTCACGCCCGGCCCACGCGCCGCCACCACGCCGCACGGCTCATGTCCGGCAATCACCGGGTTCGGATTGGCGGGCAACCCACCCACCGCGCTCCCACTGCCCCCCTTCGGCCGGCGATAGGAGTGCAGGTCGCTGCCGCACATCCCCGATGCCTTCATCTCGATCACCACCTCATCCGGCCCAGGCGTGGGATCGGGAAACTCCATCATTTGCAGCTCGCGGTTACCGGGAAAAACGATGCCTCGCATGGTGCCTCCTTCATTCAGGGCGATTCAGGCGTGTGAAACAGCAGCGGGAAGGCGCTGTGCACGTGCGGGTCCTGCACCGGCGGCGCGCCCAGATGCAGATACGACCGATCCAGCTCCGACCATTTCGTCGCACCCAGCAGCGCCATCGCCACCGCGACCTCCTGCTCCAGCAGTTCCAGTACCCGGCGAACGCCAGCCGCCCCATCCGCCGCCAGCCCATAGCAATAGAGCCGCCCCACCGCGACCGCATCGGCCCCCAGCGCCATCGCCTTCACCACGTCGGTGCCGCGACAGACCCCGCCATCCACCATCACCTTCGCGCGGCCGCGCACCGCCTGCATCACCTCCGGCAGCACGTCCATCGCGCCCCGCCCCTGATCGAGCTGCCGTCCGCCATGATTGGACACATAGATCACGTCCACTCCATGCTCGCAGGCGATGGCCGCGTCCTCCGCCGTCGCGATCCCCTTCAGGATCAGCGGAATCCGGTGCCGCTTCTTGAAGTGGCGCACATTCGCCCAGGAAAACCCAGCCTGGTACTCATGCCCGGTCGCCGCGGTGCGCCACGGCTTCACGAACCGCGCGGCGATATCGCGCTCGCGCCGCGAATAGGCGGCCGTATCAACGGTAATCGCGAACCCGTCATACCCCGCCGCCGTCGCCCGCTGCACCACCTCATCGGTCCACGCATCATCGCCGCGCACATAAAGCTGGAATATCTTCGGCCCCGGCGCCGCGCGCGCTGACTCCTCCAGCCCCGGCCTGGTGACCGAACTCACGATGATCGGCACCCCGAATTCAGATGCCGCCGCCCCCGCCGTCGCCGCGCCACCTGCATCGAACGATTCCAGCGACCCGACCGGCGCCAGCATCACCGGCAGGCGCAGCGCCCGCCCCAGAAACTCCCGCGTGCAATCCACCCGCGACACGTCGCGGCACACCCGCGGGCGAAACGCGATCGCATCCAGCGCCGCGCGGTTCCGCCGCATCGTGGTTTCGGTCTCCGTTGCGCCGATCAGATAGCCCCAGATGTTGTCGGACAGCTTTGCCCGCGCCGCCGGGATGAATTCGTGCAGCGTCTGATAATCCCCGCTCGGGTCGGCCAGATGCAAAGCCTGCGGCATGGGCAGCGTCTCTCGGTTGCGCATCTCCATCAGGCCCCGTCCCGCCAACGCCGGCAAGAGCCTCAGGCCGGCGCCGGTTCTGCGCGACGCGCCGGGCGGGTTTCCGGCATGGCTACGGCAACCAGCAGCACCGCCGCACCCCCGCAGACGGTCAGCACCAGGAACGCCGCCGACGCACCGAAATGGTCAGCCACCCACCCGGCCATCGACGTGCTTATCGTGGCGCCGATGCTCACCGCCAGGCCCAGCGAAGCGATCGCCAGGTTCAAGAAGCCCGTGCGCCGCGTCAGGTCCGCGGCGACCAGCGGCAGCATGATGCCGAACACCGTGCCGCTTATCCCGTCGAGCAGCTCGATGAACACCAGCGGGATGGCGATCCCATGCAGCAGGACCAGCAGCAGCCCACGCGCTGGCAGCGCGGCGAACCCCATCAGCAGCAGCGGGCGGCGCCCCCAGCGCTCTGCCGCCCACCCCACGCGAGGCGCTAGCACCGCCGTCAGGATCTGTGGCATCGTCACGCAGGCGGAGATCAGCCATCCGCTGGCCTGCCCGTGCTCTGCCAGCAGGTTCAGCGCCAGCGGCAGCATCGCCGCATTGGACAGGTGGAACAGCAGCACGCAGATCGCGAAAATATGCAGGTGCCGGGCGAAGAAAATGTGCCATGGCCGTTGCTGGCGCTGCCGCCGAACCTTCGGATGCAGCAGGGCAGGGTGGTCCTTCTCGGGATCGACCTGGTGCGGCCTGATCCAGAACAGCGCCAGGATCCCCGGCACCACCAGCGCCGCCGTCACCAGGAATACGCCGCGATCCGATCCGTTGGCGGCAAAACCCAGCATGGCCGCTGCGGTCGCACTTCCCAGCGAGGCATAACGCGCATTGCGCCCCAGGCGCTCTCCGAACGCGGCGTGCCCACAGATCGACAGTGTCAGCGCCGCGATCGCCGGCGTCAGTATGCTGCCAGCCAGCGCATGCAGGAACAACGCGATCCACACCGGCAGCACGGCGGGCCACGCCGCCAGCATCAATGCACTGCCCCCGACCATCCCCAGCGCTCCGGCAATCGGCGCTCGCCTGGAATGCACCGCATCGACCAGCATGCCGCCCGGCAACTGCGTGACCAGCGACGACACGGTGCCGATGCTCAGCGCCACGCCCACGCTGGTCTGCGTCCATTTTTGCTCGGTGAGATAAACTGCGAGGAATGCGCCAAACCCGGTCTCTGCGGCGGCCTGAAAAAAATTCAGGCCGCTCAGCGCCGCACTGTCTCGCGTCAGCGCCCTCCGAAGCCAGGAGCGCCGGTTACCTCCTGAGGTCTTCGTCGCGTCTCCTCCCCGGACCCTCTCTCGTGATCGGGGAGGAGAGTCGACGTTTGTTTCTCGTTATACCAGACCGCGACCTACGCCCATTCCCGCGCAAGCGGGAATCCAGGCAAACCCTCCGGAATTTCCTGGGCTTTCGCCTGGATGCCCGCTTTCGCCGGCATGGCGCATCCTAGACCCTTTGTCCTCGCAGATTGCTATATAGTTATACACCGGACGTCCGACCCAGCATCCATGAAAGCGCGCCTTGCGCCGGGAGCCGGTCCCGAGGGACGTTCTGTTCAGTCGCCGACCGCGCGCAGCAGCGGGCGGCTTTCAACGATCAGCTCCTCGTACACGTCCAGATAATCCTCGGCCATGCGCCGCGCGGTGAAGCGGCGGTCGAACTGCGCCCGCACCTGCTTGCGGTCGAGCCGGTCGAGATTGCCGGTCGCGGCAACCGCCGCCGCCTCATCCGGCACGATGAAGCCGGTCAGCCCGTGATCAATAACCTCCGGCACCGATCCGCGGTTGAACGCAATCACCGGCGTGCCGCACGCCATCGCCTCGATCATCACCAGCCCGAACGGCTCCGGCCAATCGATCGGGAACAGCAGCGCATGCGCACCCGACAGGAAGGCCGGCTTCTGCGCGTCATTGATCTCGCCGATATATTCGACGTGCGGACTGCGCGCCACCAGCGGCCCGATCTCGTTATCCCAGTATTCCTGGTCGGCCACGTCGATCTTGGCGGCAATCTTCAGCTTCACCCCTGCCGCGGCCGCAATGCGGATCGCCTTGTCCACCCCCTTCTCCGGCGAAATCCGCCCGAGGAACGCGAAATAGCTCTGCCCACCGGGCTGCGGCGTCAGCAACTTCGCCGGCATCCCGTGCAGCACCGTGCGCACCCAATTGAGACGGGGGATCGGCCGGCGCTGATGGTCGGAGATGGACACGAACGGCGCGTCGGGGAACGTCTCGTAGATGACCTTGAACTCCGGCAGGTCGAGCCGCCCGTGCAGCGTGGTCACGAACGGCGTGCGCTGGCGGCCGAACAGCGACAGCGGGAAATAGTCGGTGTGGAAATGCAGCACGTCGAACTCGTCGGCCCGCCGCCGCACCAGCTCCATCATGCGCATATAATAAGCGATCCAGTCTTTCACGCTGGGGTCCAGCCGCAGGGCCTGCTCGCGCATCGGAGCCAATGTAGCGGATGTAACGGAATCGCCGCTGGCGAACAGGGTCACGTCGTGACCAAGCGCCACGAGTTCTTCGGTCAGCGAGTAAACCACCCGCTCCGTACCGCCGTACAACTTTGGCGGCACCGCCTCGAACAGCGGAGCAATTTGAGCAATGCGCATAGTAAGTGGCCCCTATTTACTTGGAAGGGTCAGCAAAGAACTTTCAACAACTTGGGCTTGACTTGGTTCCCCGCCACCCTTTATCAATTGTGAGTTATAAAAACCGAATGTGGCGAGAATCCGGCGTCTTGTGTGGCGGAAACGAGCCCGGTGAAACCGGAAAGGGCCTGCCCCGATGGGGATGGTGCATCAGATATCGCCCGATCTCGCGGCGCCCGTGTCAACCGCGCCGCCACCGGTTACGTTGCGCGCGCATCCGCTGAGCTTCCTGCTGCACTACGCAGCCCGCCATAAGCTCGGGCACATCGTCATCATCGCCTCCGTGCTCGGCGCCGTCGCCTGCAGCGTCTCCACGCAGTACGGGCTCAAGCACCTGATCGATATCGTGGCCGCCGGGCCCGCCGCGCAGCGCGCGGGCCTGCACGGCGTCTGGGCCGCATTCGCGCTGCTCTGCGCGTTCATCGCCGCCGACAACCTGCTGTGGCGCCTGGGCGGGCGCGTCGCCGCCTACACCTACGTCGCCGTCACCGGCGACATCCGCCGCGACCTGTTCGCCCATATCAGCGGCCACTCCCCAAGCTGGTTCGCGGAGCGGCTGCCCGGCAGCCTCGGCGGTCGCGTCAGTGCCACCGCCGAAGCCGCCTTCACGATCGAGAACACCGGCTCATGGAACGTGCTGCCGCCTTGTTTCGCGGTGGTGTTCTCCATCTTCTATATCGGTTCGGTGAACCCGCCGCTCGCCATGGTGCTGGTGGTGCTCGCAGCGGCGCTCGGCCTGTTGATCTACCGCTTGGCAAAACATGGCACGCCGCTGCATCGCAGCTATGCGGAAAACGCCGCGACACTCGACGGCGAAGTGGTCGACGTCATCGGCAACATGGGCGTGGTGCGCGCATTCGGCGCCACGTTGCGCGAGCGCCGCCGCTTCGGCTCCCGCGTCGCGCAAGAAATGACCGCGCGGCGGACCAGCCTGCTCTACCTCGAAAAGCTGCGGCTGATCCACGCCGTGCTGACCGCGCTGCTGACCGCTGCCGTGGTCGCATTCGGCATCCTGCTCTGGCAGCACGGCAAGGCCACCGTCGGCGACATCGCGTTGCTGACCGCACTGGCGATGACCATCCTCAACGCCACGCGCGACCTCGCGGTGGCGCTGGTCAATCTCACCCAACAGGTCGCACGGCTTTCCGAAGCGATCGGCGCGCTGCTGGTGCCGCACGAACTGCCCGACCGGGCAGACGCGAAGCCGCTCGCATCCGGTCCCGGCCGCGTCGCTTTCGACCGGGTGCGCTTCGCCTATCCCAGCCGTGCCGCTGTCCTGCGCGAATTCGACCTGGCGATCGAGCCCGGCGAGCGCGTCGGACTGGTGGGATACTCCGGCGCCGGCAAATCCACCGTGCTGGCCCTGCTGCAACGCTTCTACGACGTGGAGGGCGGCCGCATCCTGATCGACGGCCAGGATCTCCGCAGCGTCACGCAAGACAGCCTCCGCCGCGTCATGGCGATCGTGCCGCAGGATATCAGCCTGTTCCACCGCTCGGTGCTCGAGAATATTCGTTACGCCCGTCCCGAAGCCTCGGAGCAGGAAGTCCTGGCCGCAGTCGAGATGGCGCACTGCCGCGACTTCATCGAGGCACTGCCGGACGGGTTCGACACCATCGTGGGTGACCGCGGCGTCAAGCTCTCCGGCGGCCAGCGCCAGCGTCTGGCGATCGCGCGCGCGCTGCTGAAGGACGCCCCGATCCTGTTGCTGGATGAAGCCACCAGCGCGCTGGATAGCGAAAGCGAGCGGGCGATCCAGGCGGCCCTCGACCGGCTGATGCAGGGACGCACCGTGATCGCCATCGCGCACCGGCTTTCCACCCTGTCCAGCTTCGACCGCATCATCGTGATGGATCACGGACACATCGTCGATGACGGCTCGCCGGCGGCGCTGGCCGCGCGGCCCGGGCCATACCGTGCCCTGCTGCGCCAGCAGCAGCATACGGAGCCGTTACCGGCGGCAGCATGACACCCGCGCCCGGATCGCCGCGTGCGCGAGCCGGGACAGATCGGCTGGTCGTCGTTTCCAACCGGGTCGCACCGATCACCGAAGGAGAGCCGGCCGCCGGCGGATTGGCGGTCGGCGTGCTCGACGCGCTGAAAGAACGCGGCGGCCTCTGGTTCGGCTGGAGCGGAGAGGTCGGCACCGAGTCAGCCCCCGGGCCGCAGCATCGGGTCGGCGCCATCAGCGTCGCCACCGTCGATCTGTCGCGCCGCGACTACGACGAGTTCTATCGCGGCTTCGCCAACGGCACGCTGTGGCCGGTGCTGCACTACCAGATCGCCCTGGCACGGTTCGACTGGACGGAATTCGCCGGCTATCGGCGCGTCAACGAGCTGTTCGCGCGCTCCCTGGTGGGACAACTGGAACCGGACGACCTGGTCTGGGCGCATGATTACCACCTGCTCTGCTTCGCCGAGGCACTGCGCGCCGCCGGCGCCCGCAACCGCATCGGGCTCTTCCTGCACACGCCATTTCCGGAACCCGGCGTGCTCATGACCGTGCCGGCGCATGCCGAACTGGTGCGCGCGATGTGTGCGTTCGACCTGCTCGGGTTTCAGACCGCGACGGACTGCACCGCGTTCACCGATTACGTCGTTCGGCACGCCGGCGGCATGCTGTTGCCGGGCGGGCAACTGGCGGTCTTCGGGCGAACGCTGACCACCGGCGTCTATCCGATCGGCGTCACGGTGGAGGCGGCGCGTGCGGAAGCCGAAGCCGCCGCCAACCGCCGGCAGGCACTGCGGCTGCGCGAAAACCTGCAAGGCCGGCTGCTGATCCTCAGCGTTGACCGGCTCGACTACTCCAAGGGCCTGCGTCAGCGCTTCCAGGCCTTCGAGCGTTTCCTGCAGGACGTCCCCGCCAGCCATGGCGAGGTGGTGTTCATGCAGATCGCCCCGCCGTCACGCTCCGACATCCAGACCTATCGCGAGATCCGCCGCGAGCTGGAAGCCGAAGCCGGGCGCATCAACGGCCGCTTCGCCGACATCGACTGGATGCCGCTGCGCTACCTGAACCGCAGCTTCGCGCGCGGCGCGCTGATGCCGCTCTATGCCGAAGCGCGCGTGGGCCTGGTGACGCCCCTGCGCGACGGCATGAACCTGGTGGCAAAGGAGTACGTGGCCGCGCAGGACCCGGACGATCCGGGCGTGCTGGTGCTGTCGCAGTTTGCCGGCGCCGCCAGCGAGCTGACTGCGGCGCTGATCGTCAATCCATACGATGAGGCGGGCATCGCCGCGGCACTGGCACAGGGCCTGTCGATGGGCATCGAGGAACGCCGCGCCCGTCACGCGGCGATGCTGGACGTCATGCGGCGCAACAGCCTGGCGGCTTGGCGCGACCGCTTCACCGCCGACCTGGCGGCGATCGCTCGCCACCCCGCGGCCGGCGACGGCGCCCCACGCCGCACCAGGGAGCTGACCGCCTCTTCCTGACCTGTCACCGCCAATAGTACCAGATGTATGCAATACCAATACATATGGCGCTCCTTCATCCTCGCCCCCCTGCCGTCAACCCCGCCCCCCCTCTTGTCATTCCCTCCCCGCT